>DATGYJ010000030.1:0-11828 GCA_035298105.1 Anaerolineales bacterium
CTGGGCCAGATACAAGACTGTATCTGTCAATGCCTGTAAAGCCGTAGAAGAGGTATTGATTTCCAACCCACCGTATTGTGGGAAAACATCCGAAGGATGGAGCACCGGCTGTGCGATTGTGCCTTCATCGATCGCGCCATAGGTTGCAAATGCCTCGCTCGTGGCTGGCGTGTAGACGGGCATTTCGACGATCGCGGCATCGGCATAACCTGCGGATACCGCCGCGAGCTGTATGTGAGCAGAGCCGGCCATGATTGTGGCTGCCGGGAAGCGTACTTCCACCCGATCGTTCGCCGGGATTGTGACACGCAGACCGGCATTTTCAAGTTCGAGGTTTGTGGCACGGGCAGCCACGTTCACTGTCATCGGCAGGTCGGTTTGATTCTGTAATACCACGGGCAGTTCGAACCTGTCGCCAAAGTTGAGAAAGCGTGGCGCAGACGGACGGACCATAAGTGGCAGCCGTGCCGTAAGATTGGACTCACCCATGCCGAACTGGGCGCCGTTGCTGTCCACTGCCACGGCCATCACGCGGTAGCGGGTGAGGTTATCCGGTAATTCAATCAAGATACGCGCTTCCCCATTGGGACCAGTCCGCACGGTAGGAGCAAAAGTCGCCAATGGATTGAAGTTGGAGCGTAAATCGATGGGTACCTGTCCGTTTTGGGAATTAGCACGTTCCCCTGCTTCGTCGGGCATCGCCGTGGCTGCCGGGGCTTCTGTCGCTGCGGGCGCTGCCGCGCCCATGCCTTCCGATAACGCACGCTGCGAAGCTTCGCTAGCCAATGCCTGAGGGTCTGCCAGGACGACGCTGGCACGGCCGTACACAGCCGAAAGGTAAGAGGGACGGTCTGTGTAGAAAACACTCAGCGGGTCGCTCATCTGATAATTGGTCAATGCGAGGATCGCTTCATCTACAACAACGACAGCTAATTCGGCGTTCGGTACCGGAAAGCCATGCGCATCCTTCACTGTAACCGCCAGGCTAGTTTCGCCGCCCGGCTCCATGGCTGCCTGATCCGGCTTTACTTCTAAGGACAATGTTCGCTGAACGGGAGGAATCCTCAGGTTCAGTTGACCGCTGGCGTAAGCCGGGCGTGGCGGTACATTTGGAAGCAACTCGCCGCGATCATCAGTGCGAGGAGCCGCACCAGCCAGATCCACCTGAATGTTCAAATTAGGGATATGCTTTTCTTCGATGGGGACATTCAGCGTAATGGAATCCTCCTCGATGCGGAAGCGCGTCGTGTAGAGAATACCGCTGCGGCTGACGGTCAGCAGTCCTTCGGCCGGGCTGAACGGCGATTGCACAAGGATTTGGGCCACATCGCCTGGACGATAAGAGTCTTTATCAGGAATGAGCGTGACCTTCTCCTGTTCCACCTTGCGTGACGGGGGACGCTGCCCGCCGCTGACCCAGCGGGTAATACGACTCTGGTTCTTGCGGCCCGATTGATCCGTCACAATGGCAGTGATCTGATAACTTCCGCCGAGGGGAGTCTCAAACGTACACGGTTCAGGCTCAGGCTTGGAAAAGAACGTACATGTTTGAACGTCCGTTTCCTCCTCTCCCCAGGTCCCGTTCCTGATCTTCCATTCCAGCCGGCCAGCCCTGACCTCTACCGGACGGTTCTCGATTGCATGGCCATCCAGGTCGGTAACGATGAAATCCACTTTGAGCGGTGTGCCGCGTCCAACAAAGTAACGTTCCGTACGCAAGCCAATATACACATCCGCCGGGTGAACCAGCAGCGTGGTGGTACTGCTCCAAGCCTGACGGTTCACATCCATTACGGTGGCTTGTGCCATCACGCTTTGCGGTTGAGGATCCTTACCGGGATCACCCTGCTGGATAAAATCGATGCCCAGAAAATGAGTGCCTGAGGCATCTGTTTTGGCCGTGAACGTTTCTGTTTGCGTGGCGCCATTGTTAGAGGGATAGTATCCATCATAATAAAGCCACCAGGGTTGCCAATTTCCAAAGGTAAAGTCTGGCCAGTTCGGGGGCGAATAGCTCCCGGGAGAGGTGGTTACCTGCCAGGTTACGTCAGCATTTGGCAGTCCACCCCCGGCGTAATATTTCGCCTCTACGGCCAGGGTTGCCTTATCGCCGGCAAAATATGGCCCGGTCGTTTCATTACGTGCATTCACCTCGAATTCCGGACGTCGAAATTCCTGGATCTGGATTTGGTGGTAAAAATCGATCCCATCCAGCCCACTGAGGCTGCCTGCGGCAGTCAGATTGATCACAGCGGTCCCAAGATTTGTGGCTTGAGGCAGGGTAAAGGCGAAGTCAAAGCCGCCCAGGGCATTTACTTCTGCCTGCCCGTTTCCGAGAGTGTTCCCTTGCGGGTCGGTAATCTGGTAATTGACGGAGCCCAGCTCGCTGCCGATAAGTTTTACATCACCATCCTGTTTTTCACCAATACGCCGCAACCAGCCTTTGATGTGTACTTCCTCACCAGGACGATACATCTGACGATCATCGAATACATACCAGCGCAGGCTATCACTGGGTGGGCGGGCAGCCCAGGTATCGTCGCCCCAAGCATAAGATGAGCGCGGCAGGATCGCCTGATCGGCGCCCTGACGAGCTATCAAGTAGGTCGCCCCGGATGGGATGGCAAAACGTACCACGCCATCGCTCCCGCTCAAAACCGTTGAACCTCCCTTGTCGGGCTGGAGTCTCACTCCTTTTAGCGGCTTGCCATCTTTGAGATCTGTCGTCCAGGCCACCATCTCGCTGTGATCTGTGTAAGCATCCAAATCAATCTGGGTGATCTGCACCCAGGTAATGATCGTTTGTGAATGGCGTTTCCATTTCTCATTTTCACTTTCAAAAATCCCGGCTGGCGGTTCAACAATCAGGACAAACTGGCCAAAGTCTCCGCGCATGTATTTACTGAGGTTGATGTCCACCTGTGTCAGCGTATCGCTCGGCATCTCGAGACCCAGGGATTTATCGGTAACGAGGCTGCCTGGCATTTCTGGCAGCGTGTTGGTCTGCTGCCACTCGCGCAAAGATTGTCTGAATTCCGGCCAATCGGTGGGCTGAACAGCATATACCTTTAGATGGAGTTTGTTGTAATTGATCGCGTAGACTGAGAAAATTGGCTTGGAAGCAGTTGGATCAAGCGTTAGGAAATTATGTTCCGGTCCGATCAGGATCGGTTCGGCTTTGTCTACTTTGAAAGTCAGGCGGGTATTTTTCCCTAATTGCTGGCCAAATATATCCTGTAATTTCCCCGAAACTGTGACCGTATAGGTTGTTTGCCCTTTGGTCTCACCATTGATTTCAATCGAGTTGCCATAAACATTGGTGGATAGGCCCGGTATTTCCGGATCCACACGCAGCATATCCTCCTCATAAGCGCTTGTATCCAGTGGGTTATTAAAGCGGATGGTAAATGGAGTTAAAGGTGGGCAGCGGTTATCGTACCAGGAACAGCGATACTCTTCGATCTGCAGAGGCGTGTAGGTGGAAAAACTGTAAGACTGGGCTTCGGTTGTGAGAAGCGGACCTTCCGCTGAGGGTGTACCCGGACCAACAGTCACGGAAACATTTGTTTCCGTAGGAAAGGATCCTATGGCGTGAAAGGCAAGCCAGCGCCCTTCTGTTGCACTCTTGACCAACTGCTTGACCTGCTCATCTTTGTCAATTTCGGTTTGATCGACGAGGACAATGCTGACAGGCTGGCCCGCTGCTGTCACCCGGATTGTTTTTAACACCGCTTCCGGGTCGATGCGCTGATCGAAAGCAATGAAGAAGATGGGGTCGAGCGGTTGTGGGGAACTGTCTGGATAGCTTGTGACTACTTTCGGTGGAGGAGTTCTGAACGTCCAGGTGACGGCCTCAGCCAGGGTCCCACCCGTGGCGGATTTTGTCTCCGCAGGAACAGTGACCTGATATTCAGTTGCCTTAGGCAGCCGGTCGATCAATTCAGAATCATATTCAAAGGTTAAGGTCCTGGTACCCAACCAGCGCCAGATGCCGGGCAGGGACGGCTCGATTTTTATGGGTACATCTGCGACGGTCAAATCGCCCAACGTGCCAATCGGAACCATCGGCTGATTGAATGTGACACTGACAAACGGCGCAATTGGAATTTCCCCTTCCGGAGCGAAACGCACGACTTGAAGTGGTCCCGATTCGACCGGCGCTGGAGTTGGTTCCGTTTCGAGGGGCGGAAAAACCTCTTTGATCGTTTCACCGGGACGCGGTGGAGGCAGACTCTCCGGCGGCAGGTTCAAGGCTGTCTGTTCATCAGGATCAGGCGTAAGGGCAGGGAGGCGTGCCAGGACTGCTTCGATCTCTCCGGACGAGAGGGGCTCCCCGCTGGCTAACGGCAATACTTCCGGGGTCTGCAGCTGAGGGTTACCTTCCCGAAGCTTAATGTGGATTCCGTATTGATTTTCCTGCGCATCAGACGACTGCGGCGTGCTTACATCACTGACAGTAGGCGTGGAGCGTACATTTCCCGGAGAGAGGATCTCAGGCTTGGACTTTTCTAAAAACAAAAAAAGCCCACTCACGCCTATCAGCAGCATCCCAATCACTACGAGGGCACGTTTGGTGCCAAAGACCTGCTTTCGGTTGTTTGTCATCGCAACCCTCCTTCCAGTGTTATGACGCATTGTTAAGAATTATGTTCCCGATTCAGAGAAATATTATCATAGGAGGGGAGTGGTCAATCAGGGCCGATGGCAAATATTCGAGGTGAGGGTTGGCGGCTTTATAGGGCTGCCAGCTTGCTTCAGACAGGCATTTCCTGTGGGTGGCGCGCCTGGCTGCCAGCAGCCAGCCCTGTGATCGAGGCAAAAGCATTGTCCCAATCAGAGGCGAAGCGTTGAATGTTAAACCTCTGTAAGGCGCGCAGCCGCGCCCCTGCGCCCAGGCGATGCGCTTCCATGGGACTGGAAAGTAGTCTCTGCATGTGCTCCACCAGGTGGCTGACATTTGTATCGACATAACCGGAAAGCCCATTTTCAATGGCTGTCGCCATTTCGGTTGTCGCGAATCCAATAATGGGCAATCCCACCATCATCGCTTCACAGATCGCCATGCCCAGGCTGGAATAACGGATCGGGTTGAAAACAAAACGATAGTGACTTTCAAGTTCCAGCAGTTCCTGATGGGGTGGGGAAGCTAATCCGCCCAGTTCTTCTGCATTCATTCCAACCAGATCCAATGGGACTTTCCTGCGGACGCTTTCAAAGATATCCAGCCCTAACCGGCGACCATGCAGATCGTTCACGATCACCAGACCGCGTTCCATTTCACCTGTATATCTCACGCCCTCCGGCTTCAAAACCCCATGCTCGATCACTTTGGTAGGCGTGCTGCCATGTTCCCACATCAAATCATTGAAATGGGTGACATGAACCAACAGGATATTTGGATCGTCAACAGGATGGCGGGTATCGGTCGGATGCTCAGCGGGCGGGTCGTGTTCCAGGTAAATGCGCGGCAAAGCCTGCTGGCTTTCTGACAGGATCTCGAATTGATCTTCCAGGTAAGCCTGGCGGGATTGAAACAGCACACAATCGAGTTCGAGATCCTGGATTTCCTCAGCCGGAACCTCATGTACGTTCTCCGGCCAGGAATAATCCTCGGTTCTTCCAGCATAGCCTTCAGGTCGCCCTGGCTTAACCGGTAAAAAAAATTCGTGCGAAGATTGCACAAGGTAATAAAGGTAACTGCTGTGAATGTGCCAGGTTAGAATGCGCAGACGTTGGGAGAGATTCTGAAAGATCACCTTTAACTCCTTCGAGCAGAACTTCAGTTGCCGCCTTGCTCATGAATATGTTCTTTAATTCAATCAACGTTGATTGGTTGTCAGTTGCTACGCCCCCAAGGGTCCTTTCCCAAAATATGATTGATTCACTGTCTTCTCAATGAGGTCTTTACCTTAACTTAGTCAGGATTCTCCCTACTGGCTTTCCTCATTTTCAGTTCCATCCCGGAACAAAAATATTTTGCGAACGTCGAATGTTAAGTAGAGTAGCGCTTCCGTAGTACCTTGGTGGGGCCAACGCTGCGCACGCTTACAAATCGTTTCGTCCTTATCTAGTTTCCCTTCCCCCGATTCTTCCAATTCGCATCGACAATCCTGTAGTGATCCTGTACTCATCCTGTACTGATCCTCTAGTCATCTCCTGGATCTCCTCGGCAATTCATTCGCTCTGAAGAGCAGGAAGGTTTTGGTATTCAAGAGGGGTGAGCAATGTTCAGCAGGCAGGAAACAGCCTCCAGTGACATGTTAGCCAGCTATCCAATCCTTTCAGATTTCAACCCATCCGCGGCGAATCAAGCCCAATTCTTGCTCCCGTCTTGACTCTCTTTCTCTAATATGCTATTATGTTATCGGTAACGTGAGCGGTAACATGAAACATAATAACCAACAGGTTACTATCTCGCAAGTCGCCAAAGAAGCAGGGGTTTCCTCTCAGACTGTCTCCCGTGTCATTAATAATCGACAAGAAATTACTCCTGAAACACGCCAGCATGTTCAGGAAGTGATCAAGCGCCTGGGGTACCAACCGAATGCGATCGCGCGCAGCCTCAGCCAACGGCGAAGTCATACATTGGGTGTTGTAGCCTCTGGCCTGGAATACTATGGCCCATCCCATAGCCTGATCGGTGTTGAACAAGGGGCCAATCAGCAGGGTTTTTCTATTCTTTTGAACCTGTTACATCAGCCGGAAAACGAGAATGTCGAACAAATCGTAAATGGTCTTATCTCGCGCCAGGTAGAGGGGATTATTTGGGCTGTGCCCGAAATTGGCAATAATCGTGCCTGGTTTCGGGAAAATGTTCCCCAGCTTGCGATCCCGGTTATTTTTCTCAATACCCAGTCCAACAAGACTCTACATGTTGTAGAAGTGAACAATAGAAACGGGGGATATATGGCGACCGAGCATTTGTTGGCAAGAGGCTATCAGAAGATCGGCCTGATTGCTGGACCTCTGACCTGGTGGGCAGCCCGTGAGCGTCAACGCGGCTGGCAGGAGGCTCTGGCTGCCGCCGGCGTTCCGTTCAGTAACGCCCAGGTTGTCGTCGGAAACTGGTCAGCGGAAAGCGGTGAACGGGGGCTGTATGAGTTATTGGAGAAATCCCCGGATATTCAAGCTGTCTTTGCCTGCAATGACCAGATGGCACTCGGCTTGATGCGCGCTGCACGCAGGCTGGGGAAACGAATCCCGGAAGATTTGGCTGTCGTAGGTTTTGACGATACTCCCGAATCTGCTTTTTACTTCCCTCCCTTAACCACGATTCGACAAGATCTATACCAGTTGGGTCATGTAGCGGTTCAAACTTTTGTAAGCATTACGGAAGCTGAACAAAAAGGTGAACCCGTCATTCCTGCTCAAACTGTATGGTTACAGCCCCAACTTGTCATTAGAGAGAGCACATAACTGCTTAAGATCAGAAAGGAGCCCTTATCCCAAAATCTGCATATTTCTGTCAGCTTGCATCTGTGAACTACATATGAAGAAGCGCCTGCCTTATGGCTGCGAACCCAGGCAAACGCTTCTCGATAGCGCCAACCCATCGTCATTTCTTAAAGACAGGCCGATTTGCGCGTACGTGATTATACCCAACTTGACCGAATCATATTCCCAACTCCTCGTGAGTTAGCTGTCTTTGAGAGGACAAGGAGGTGAATAGAAACGTAGTTATCTTTCTATTTACTTCAAGTTGTGAGGAATTTCGATCCTTTCATAATAAATGAGGAGAAAGAAAATGTTAGCCAAAAGAATATCCAATTTTATGGGAATCACCCTCCTGATTGCGGTCATGCTTTCAGCCTGTGCGCCAGCCGCCAGTGCCCCCACACAATCACCTCCAACCAGTGCACCCGAAAATACATCTGTGGCTACTGAAGCCCCGGCTACCGAGGCACCCACTGAAGCAGCCACTGAAGCAGCCAAGCCCTCTGGCAAGGTTACGCTTTGGATGTGGAAAGCCGCACATGACGCGCTCACCAATAGCGGTGTTCTTGATGAGTTCAAAAAGGCATATCCAGATGTTGAGGTGGAGATTGTAGAATACAATCCCGCGGACGTCTATCAAAAGCTTCCGCTTGCCCTGCAGGCTGGTACCGGTGCACCAGATATATCTCTTGTGGAGAACAGCCATCTAGCTCAAATCGTCGCCTTGGGCGGCCTGACTGATATGACCGAATGGGTCACGCCTTACTTGGACAAAATGAATGCTTACAAGTGGGCTGATGCCAAACTCGATGACAAGTACTATGCTATGCCCTGGGATAGTGGTCCAGTTGTGTTTTATTATCGCCGGGATGTCTTCGACGCAGCCGGTTTGCCCTCTGACCCTGACAGTGTCAGTCAAGCTGTCGCAACTTGGGATGATTACTTCAACACTTGTAAGACAATCATGGAGAAAACTGGCTCAGCCTGCTTCTCAAATAACAAAGCCAATAACTATGGCCGATTGTATGAGATGATGCTCTGGCAGCAAGGGCTCGGCTACTACAATGCTGAAGGACAGGTTACTGTGGACAGCCCGGAGAACATTGCTACACTGGAGACCTTGAAAAAATTCTGGGACGCCAAGCTCACCTCTGACCAGCTAGAGTGGACTGACGGTTGGTACGCTGAACTGGCAGCCGAAACTGAAGCAAAACCCATCGCGACGCTTGTTGAGGCTGCTTGGATGGGTGCGTTTCTAAAAGGCTGGATTGCCCCTGGAACGGAAGGAAAATGGGGCGTAGCTTTAATGCCAGCAATGGCAGAGGGTCAGGTCCGCGCCGCGAACGACGGTGGTTCGGCTTTCGTGATCCCCGAGCAAAGCCAGAATAAGGAAGCTGCCTGGGCATTAACCGAATTCCTGTTTGGTCGGGTTGACAGCCAGGTAGCCATGTTCAAAGCTTCCGATTTCTTGCCTTCACTGGAAGCGGCTTATGCAGATCCTGTCTTCAGCGAGCCGGATCCGTTCTTCGCTGACCAGCCTGTCCGTCCAGTCTATGTCGACGTTGTGAAAGAAGTACCGATTGCCTATGTCTATGGCCCTCATTACCCTGAGATGAATAGCTTTGTTGCCACGGCTATTCAGAAGGTGGCCACAGGCCAGATGTCGGTTAAGGACGCGTTGAAAGAAGCCGCGGACTCAATCCGTTCGCAGACAGGTATGGAATAAAAATCGTGCTACTAAGTTTTGGCAATTAATCAGGTGGGGGAGATACCTCCCCCACCTGATTGAGCCATAAAAGCTATTCTTATTGATTGAGGCCCGCCATGGCTGAAACAACTGTAATGAAAGATTCCCACGTATCTTTGGTCGCAAGGCTCCGCCAGACATGGAAAGAGATTTACAAGGGACGCTGGTCATACTTATTTATTTCGCCGTTCTACCTTCTCTTCCTGATCTTCGGCGTCTACCCAATTCTTTTCTCTCTTTATTTGAGTTTCACCCAGTGGAAAGGGCTTGGACCAATCAAGTTTGTTGGATGGAAAAATTTCGAGTTGTTGATGAAGGACAAATTATTTTGGCATTCCATGTCGAATGGCGTGATTTTGTTTTTCATGTATGTGCCAATTATGACGTTTATGGCGTTAGTCTTGGCAGTGATTCTAAATTCGAAACGCGTACGTGGCTTTCGTTTCTTCCGTACGCTACTCTTCATCCCCTACATTATGAATATCGTCGCCGCAGGCTTCACATTCCGATTATTGTTGAACCAAAAATATGGTTTGGTCAACGTCCTCTTAGAGATATTCAACATCCCACCTGTACCCTGGCTGGAAAGTGTCTGGGGCAGCAGAGTTTCTCTGTGCTTGCTGGTGATTTGGGCCTGGCTTGGCTACAACATGGTGATCATGCTGGCGGGTTTGCAGACCATCCCCAGTGAATTAACCGAGGCGGCTCTAATTGATGGTGCTAGTCCGACCCAGGCATTCTTCTACGTCACCATTCCGCTGATGCGCCCCGTAATTCTTTTCTCTGTTGTGCTTTCCACGATGGGAAGCTTCAATCTCTTCAATGAAGTATACAATCTTACGGCAAATGCTGGAGGCCCAGTCAATGCCATACTTACGCCAGTGATTCATATCTTCAACCAAGCGTTTCGTGACTTTCGCCTCGGCTATGCCTCGGCGATGGCTTACCTATATTTCATTATTCTGTTTGTGCTGACCCTCGTGCAATTCCGCTACTTTGGGCAGCAGGTAGATTAGGAGACTGGCATGGTCATACGGCGACTTTCCCTCTGGCTCACCGATTTCTTGATGTATGGCCTGCTGATTGCGGTATCTGCTTTTATGATATTGCCATTTATTTGGATGATCAGCACCTCATTGAAGCCGGCTGATGAAATATTTACGATTCCACCGATCATTATCTCGCCACATTCGAGTCTAAAAGCCTATGTTTATTTACAAGAGCAATACAATATCCTCGGTATTGTAAAAAACACCTTCGTCATCGCCTTCGGCGCCACGATTTTGCGATTGTTCTTCTGTGCTTTGGGTGGTTATGGCTTTGCCAAATTCAAATTTCCGGGTCAGGGAGCATTATTTGCATTTCTGCTTGGAACGATGGTGATACCAAGCGCAGTCACCCTGGTACCTGTTTACATTATCATGCGCGACCTAAAGTGGATCGATACGTTCTGGCCTCTGATCATCCCCGGCGCGGCGAATGCCTTCGGTATTTTTTTCATGCGGCAATATATCATGTCCGTTTCGAATGAGCTGATGGATGCAGCACGGATTGATGGGGCTGGGGAATTCACAATTTTTTGGCGCATTATTTTACCTATCATTGCTCCCGGACTCACGAGCCTGGGTCTGATCTTTTTTATGGGATCCTGGAATGACTTTCTTGGGCCCCTGATTTATCTAAAATCACCAGAGAATTTCACTCTTCCACTCATCATCCGCTCCCTGATTGGACCTGTGGGACGCACTGTCTATGATGTGCAAATGGCAGCTTCTGTGATTAGCCTAATCCCCCTATTAATTATCTTCCTGATCTTCCAACGCCGCTTTGTGGAAGGCATTACAGCCGGTGCCATCAAAGGTTAAGAAATTATTCTTTTGTCAGTGCTAAATGGTGCATCGAAAAAATTATGACTCTGTCCCAAACATCTCGTTCATCGCGCTTGCACTTTGGCGTGGCAATTCTTACGCTGTCAGCTTAGGAGGAGAATTATATGTTTTATTTCGGTGTTGATTATTATCCCGAGCATTGGCCTGAAGAGCGCTGGCCGATTGATGCTCGGTTGATGGCTGAAGCAGACTTCAACGTTGTACGCCTGGCCGAATTTGCCTGGTCCAAGATGGAACCAAGCGAGGGCCAATTTGATTTCGACTGGCTTGACCGTGCGATCGGCATTCTTCAATCACAGGGGATTAGAGTCGTTTTGGGAACGCCTACGGCTTCACCCCCTCCCTGGCTGATGAGCAAATCTCCTCAGTTTTTTCGCGTACGCGAGGATGGCGTACGTGTGACGTTTGGCAATCGCCGCGAATACTGCCCCAACAATTCCATCTATCATGACTACACTCGCCGCATCGTAACTCATATGGCTGAGCATTATGCCAATCATCCTGCAGTCATTGGATGGCAAATCGACAATGAGTTCGGCGATCGCTGCTATTGTTCCACCTGCTCACAAAAATTCCAAACATGGTTGCGTACTCGATACGAGGGCCTTGATGAACTCAATCAAAAATGGGGAACCGTTTTTTGGAGTCACATCTACAACGATTGGAGCGAGATTCCGGTTCCGCTGACGGTCGGCGGATCACCGAACCCGGGGCTCGCACTCGACTTTTACCGCTTCTGCTCGGATACCTATGTTGCT
>DATGYJ010000031.1:0-5868 GCA_035298105.1 Anaerolineales bacterium
CAGCCTCTTGCCGGAAGTAGTAGGCACCTATGATTACGCCTTCCGCTATACGACTTCCAATGGGCAGGATTGGGTCTATGCCGACCTGGATGGTATCCAAAATGGATACAGCCCGGACCAGGCTGGAAGCCTGACCGTGAATCCCAGCGACGATACAACGCCTCCTGCGCCTCCCTCTGGTTTAAGCGTCCTTTCTGCTTCCCCTGCGGGTGTAGAGCTGGCCTGGGACTCGGTCTCAGGTGACCCCTCGCTGTATGGTTATGAAGTGCTGCGCAGTAATTCCTCGGGAGGACCTTATAGCATGCTGGCCCGTGTGACGAACAACTCCTACACCGATACGGCGGTGATTGAAGGTACAACCTATTACTATGTCGTTCGCTCGCTGGATATGTCCTTCAACCGTTCGGACAACTCGAGTGAGGTAAGCGCCAAGGCTCAGCTGAGGACGGTAAATTTAGTTTTCAATTTAACTGTCCCTGCCAGCACAGACGGCACAGGCCTTTCAGTTTACATTGCAGGTACACTAAATCGCCTGGATGGCGGCTTGCCAGAATGGAATCCTGGCGGTGTAGTGTTGACGCGCGTCGATGCTACTCACTGGAGGATTGCCCTCAGCGGTAATGAAAATACGCAGATCGAATATAAATATACACTTGGGGATTGGGATCACGTGGAAAAAGACGCGAGCTGTGCGGAGATTAACAATCGGATGCTGACCCTCAGTTATGGTTCCAATGGTACACAGACAGTCGATGACACCGTTTCCAATTGGCGCAATGTTGATCCATGTGGGAATTAAGATCGTCGTTATGGATTGCAGCCCGGTTGGTTGAGTAAGGTGAAACCCATATGAAAACCCACCTGGCTCCCCAGCCATCTCAATAACCGAATCACAAAGGACAGGCAGCCGGTATGCCTGTCCTTTGTGCTAAATAGTCAAGCCGCCTTCGTCAATGCCGAGCACGGCGTTAGGAGCTGTGGCTGAAACTATCTTAGCCGGCAAGTGTTTGCAGCGACGATAGTTCATCAACCAGAGGACGGAGCGAAATAGGCATGGTCGTGTCATTCGTACGGACAGTATGACTAATAATTCCGGCGTCCACTGTAATTGTGTATTGATATTCATTGGGATTAAATTTTACGATCAGGTTTTCCGGCAAATTGAAGAATCCCGCTTTTTCGATCAGGTTGATGATAGAGCGTGCGTTAGTGTCCGGAAGCTCTTTAAGATTAAGTTGAAATTTCATCCCCGTACCGACAAACCCGCCAGACCGTTTAAAGGTAATTGTGGTCATCCTGAGCCTGTCCTTTCTATATACGATACTGCTAAAGACAGAAATGCAGACGGAGCCTGGGTACACACCACGCCCCGTGTAACGGTGTATAAGACTCAAACGAGGTCCGTGCCGTTTTATTCCATCCCACTTGCTCTAGAAATTCTTGTCGGTGGCTGGATTATAATCGCAGATTCGTTTTTCACTCTATAGAAGATTCGCCACAGGGGGTATTAGGGAGGATATGTATGCCACGAATATACGTTTTATTTGATTTTGGCGTATTCTTCTTGACATGCGCTCTCCGAAAGGCTACAATTTTTCATTATCTAAACTGTTTGAGGGAACAGACCAACTATTATATATAAGGAGAGGAACATGGCTTTTGAATTACCGAAACTTCCGTATGCAGTGGATGCACTTGAACCTTACATTGATGCACAGACGATGACTATCCATCATGACAAGCATCATCAGACTTACATTACCAATCTTAATGCTGCGCTGGAAAAGCATCCTGAACTGGCGAGCAAATCGCTTGAAGATTTGCTCTCAAACCTGAACGCCGTGCCCGAAGATATTCGCATGGCGGTCCGCAATCACGGCGGCGGGACCTGGAACCATAATCTGTTTTGGGAGGTTATGGGTCCAAAGATGGGCGGTGCCCCCAGTGGTGAATTAACCAGGGCGCTGGAATCAGCTTTTGGATCATTTGATGCGTTCAAGACGGAGTTTGAGAAAGCTGCCAATACCCGTTTCGGCTCGGGCTGGGCCTGGCTTATCAAAAAGGGCGACGGCCTGTCAATCGTCTCTACAGCGAATCAAGACAACCCGCTTTCTGACGGGGGAATGCCCATTTTAGGGCTTGATGTGTGGGAGCATGCATATTATCTCAAATATCAAAACCGGCGGGCCGAGTATGTTACCAACTGGTGGAACGTGGTCAATTGGGAAACAGTAGCTGGCAGATATAGTAAATGACTTGGCTGTCGGGAAACTGCCCGTCGAGCTCATTGTGACGAGACGATGCCGGGCAGACTACCGAAGTCTTGGGAAGCAAGATATAATAACGAAAATCGCATGTTACTTCCCGAAAAGGAGAGAGTTCAATGACCCATATCATTACCAGCTTATGCGTTCGTGACCGCGGTTGTATTGATGTTTGCCCCGTGGAGTGTATGCTTCCCGGACAGCCACTCAATGAATGGCCCTGGATCTACATCGATCCCGATACCTGCATCGACTGCGGCGCGTGCGTTCCTGAATGTCCGTATGCCGCCATCTTCCCTGAAGATGAAGTTCCTTCAGCTTATACAGCAAAAGGTGGCGAATATATCAGCCGCGTCGACCTGACCGGTCATTTCGAAGGTACGAATCATCACGGCAATCCCATCGTATTGGATACCGTCCGGCAATTGGAAGCCGGGGAAGTTGTCGACTTTACACCTGATATCCAGCCGAACTACGATTTCTTTAAGAGTGGTCCCGGCTATTCGGTCAAAGATATAGACGACGGAAGATAAGCTCAGCTGTGAAAAGAGCCAGGCTATTCCCTGGCTCTTTTTATTTCATAGGATCCCGCAAGCACTGCGGGATCTTTGTCCTTAAGGGTTCATTGCAGTAGCCAGCAATTCCTGCCCAATGTGCTGCGCAAGCTGCCCATTCTGCTCCTCCAACAACACCACTACTACCAAAGGAGAGGCCTGCCAGTTCGGCGGGGTCCCTGCAATAAACCAGGTGACCGGTGACTCGTGGCTCTCTGCCTGACCCATGTGCGCCCAAAAACTTTGCCCGTCCATGATCATGGATTGCGCGGTTTCATCGGCTGCCGAGGCTGGGATGGCTTCGATGGGCGTTCCCAATGCCGGGAGCACTACCCAGCCGTCATTCGGCGTATTGACCGCGGTAGCAAGACGCGGCGCAGGGATGAGGCCGTGATTACTCAAGGCTGCTGAAGCCAATGCAACCTGTAAGGGAGAAACCTGCAAATCATGCCGGTCTGAGGTTGGTATTGGCTCTGCTACCTGCATACGCAATAAGGGCGCCCGATAAAAGCCAAAGGTCGCGTAAACCTTCTGTAATTCCTGTTGAGTGAGAGTTTTATCTCTATACAGTGTTCGTCCAAATGGTTCGATGAGTGTCCCGAGCGGATAGAGGCCCTGCACCACACGATTGATCAAAGGTTTGGCCGGATCTTTATTGAGTTGGCCCCCAATTTCATTCAGCTGGCCCGGATCAAATGTAGGGTGCGAGGCGATCACGAAGATCTCACCGCTCGCTGAATTCAAAAGGACGACCGCGCCGCGATGTTCAGCCAGCATCTTGTCCGCACGCGCTTGAAGAGATAGGTCGAGGCTCAGGCGTATATCCAGCCCCTTCGGCGACATGCCATAAAGCAGATGATCCCACCATATGGCCGCAGCAGGATTGCCTCTCAAACCACGCAGGTAGTCATCCAGCGAGGCCTCCAGCCCCGATTGACCATAGATTGGATGATCATATCCGGTCACCGGTGCCAGAGCCGGATATTTGTAAACACGCCAATAGCTGCCGATTTTTCCCTCGGTACCGTTGATCACTGCGTTGGTTCTATCAAGCAGCATCCCGCGTGGCACGTAGCGATCTTCGATAATGCGGCGTGGATTATCTGAGCGCGTGAGTAAATCAGGCCCACGCACCACGGCCCACCATCCATTTGCCAGTGCCGCGATGAAGAGGCCTCCAGCCAGAAATACGCCCAGGGCAAAATAAGGCTGCGGTTTCGGAAGAGGCGCCGGTTCTTCATCCAGATGATTGCTGATGAGCAAAAGAATAAGCAGAGCCATGAATGAAGTAAGCAGAGAAGATCCGCCATAGGAAATAAAGGGTAATGTCACGCCGGTCAATGGCAGTAAGCGCAAATTCCCGCCAATAATTAACAAGGCTTGAATCCCAAGGTAAGCTGTAGTACCTGCGGCGAGTAGCCGGTGGAAAATATCCGGCGCACGCAGTGCTGTGCGTAAGCCACGAATTAGGAGAATACCGAAGGCTGCAATCAAACCCACCGTCCCAATCAAGCCCGTTTCTTCCGCGATCGCAGCGAAAATAAAGTCTGAGATTGCCACAGGCACAAGCGCAGGGCTGCCCAGGCCAGGTCCACGGCCATCGACCCCTCCATTAGCAATGGCAAGAAGGGATTGAATGATCTGGTAAGAACCGCCACCCGGATCATTCCATGGGTTAGACCAGGAGTCGATTCTCAGGCGTATGATATCGACAAGATAATAACCAGCGATCCCCATGAATGTCAGAATGGCTGCACTGATCAGGATGGTTCGCCGGCGGCCAGTTGCAAGATAGATGATGACCGTGTATAGTGCGATAAAGATCGAGGCGGTGCCAAGATCGCGTTGAAACAGTAACAATAGGATCGCAATACCGCTTAGCAAGAACGTAGGATAGATAAGCGGGAATGCATTCAGATTGATCGGGAGTCGATCTGAGAGATAGGCAGCCAGGTAAGCGACCAGCAAAAGCTTGAGCGGTTCAGACGGTTGAAAATAGACCCCGCAGCAGCCCAGCCATAAGCGGGGACCATAGCCAGCCGGATTAGTTCCAAATATCAGGGTGAGCGCAGTAAGCAGTAACCCGGCACTGAGGAGCAGGTATTTATACTTGCGAATGAATTCGAGTGTAGTGGGCAGGCGTAACCCCAGGAATAATGCAACCATGCTGAAGCCCAGCCAGAGCGCCTGCCGGGCGCCAAAACCGGGGTCAAGCCGCCATACTGTGAGCAATCCCCAGCCGCTCAAAAATGCAGTAACTGGAAATAAAAAGGGATCAGCATCCGGAAGGCGCTTGAGCATGGATTGGTGCGTACGCAAGACAAAGACACCCCACAACAGGAATGCCAACCATTGTGACCAGCGATAATTCACATCCCAGGTGCGTAACCGCACAGCCGGAGCGAGGGTAATGATCAGTGTTTGTAAAAAGAGGAAGACAGCCGCCAGCTTTAGCAGGTTGCCCTGGATCACTCTGTTCATTATTATAGATATTTGTGGACCAGTAGATCTAGCTTTTGGCGTGTTTCAGATGGAATTACATCCTTGCGCGTGATCAACGCGGTCGCCAGGGCATGTTCGCAATCACAATCCCGTTCATGTTTCAGTCTACCCGCCAGAATGCGCACGGCTTCCTGGGCGATACCTGTGTTTTTGTTCAACGTTTGGATCACCATCTCAACCGTCACCGGGGCTTTGCTGACGTGCCACACATCGTAATCAGTCACATGTGCCATGGTTGCATAGCAGATCTCGGCTTCCCGGGCGAGAAACACCTCGGGAGAAGCGGTCATGCCAATGATGGACATGCCCCAGGCGCGATAGGTATTGGACTCAGCCTTGGTGGAAAAGCGTGGACCTTCTATCGTGATGAATGAACCACCCCGATGAGCAACGCCTCCCGCCAGGTGGACCGCTGTTTCCAGTTGATTCGACAGATCGCTGCAAAAAGGATCTGCAACACTCACATGGGCCACCAGCCCATCGCCGAAGAAGCTACGTGCCCGCTTGTGGGTATGATCGTAGACTTGATCGGGGATCACGATATGACC
>DATGYJ010000032.1:0-12614 GCA_035298105.1 Anaerolineales bacterium
CCCATTCATCAATGGGAGTAAATAGCGCCGCGCCATTTCCATCGGCGAGCCAATTAACTGTAACCTGAAACAGATTTGTGACCGATACTGAAATTTTGGGCAAATCGATATCATCATTAACTCGACGATCATCTACGAATATGTGTTGAAACTTCGAAGTCCGATAACGAATAGTTGCTGAATTGACAATGGCTCGACAACCAGTCGGTAACCCGTTGGCTGACTTGATGATCAGTTGACTTACATCACCTCTCTTGATTGGTGTAGCCAATGTTACGCGCACCGATACGAGTAGTGGCACACCAGGGCGATACTCGGAAGCCAAAGTGAAATCTGCTCCTGGGATCCGAACTGGCGCTCCGTTCACTAATGCATGAAGTTCAAGCTGATTGACAAAGCCCTCCACCACGCCAGGCATAACTTCTTGCTGGAATTTGTCATAACGTTCCTGAGCTGTCGGTTGGGAGTATAAATCTTCCGCTAGCGCTCGGGCTCCCGCAGTAACTGCTTTTGTCGTATCAACAGCTACCTGAGTCGCCGCACTAACTGCTAATGATGCACCTCCGGTGACAACAGCCAATAACCCGCCCAAAAATCCTGTTGTTGGATTTGTAGCCTTTTCAATTGCCTCAGCAGTTTCAATTAATGTGTCTTCTGGTCTTGGCTTAGGGCGCTCTTGGAAAGGTGGCAATGGGATCAATAGGGTAAGTTGAAGCTCGCCTGCAACTGAAGTAATTTGCTCATCCGCATAGCGATTCGCTGGATAATCCACCTCAGTCCATGCTGTCTCAACACGGCGCGTCGCATCGAACGCTCCGCTAAGCTCAGGGCGTTGCAGATATAACTGTAGAGTTTGCCGCCAGCGCAGCGCCTTAGGCCGATCAAATTCTGTCATCGGAAGCGGCACGAATAGACACTCCTGCACATCTGTAAGTTCATGTGTGACCTTGAGATGTCTGAGCACTTCGAAATACTGGATCGTGAGCGCGTGACAGTGATTGTGATTTGCAACCACTTCGGTGGTAGCTCTTACCGCTTCGCCCTGAGTTACAGTTTGCACCACCGATGACCGCAAGCTACGAATTGCCGAGGCGGATTGCAGGGTATTGTCGCGAAGGGTTTGCAGCGAGTTGGAAGAGAGACTCCGAGAGGAGTCTTGCCAAGCACTTGAATTACTTTCCCCATAACCGCCTGATATACCTATCAGGGCGCCAAAATTGAATCCCTGATAGGATCCGTTACCCGCCGCGCCTGTGCCGACACCCACGCCGGCACTTGTGCTTTTCGAGCCACCGCGCGACGATTCCGTCAGTGTGCCACTGACAACCTCGCCAAGATCGCGATCACGCCTCAAGGCAGCAGTCAACGTTTCACCGCTGAAAGTGTCCTCGGTGCGCTGACCACCCTCACGGCGCTCCCAATCAAGCACAGAAATCAATTTCTTTTGGCCGGGAGCGAGAGGAAGGCTGTAAAGCAAATCACCCAGTGAGTATCCATCCGCGTACCAGACCTGTTTAAAATGCAACAAATGACCTAGTGCGATGGTTGTGGCTTCATAAAATGTAGGTGTTGAATCCCAGTCTACTGAGTTATCAGTGTTGAGTTCCGCGCGTCCCGGAGGCTTGGTGGCCGTCTTTGCTCGTGCTGCAGCTGCCTTTGCCCTCGCGCGTGCTTCTTCTAGAGCTTTCTTTACTGTAGCCATTATCGCCCCCAACGAACCTGTCGTTACCTCTGCATCCTCAGATATCGTAACTGCTCTGACTTTCGCTGAATCTGCCGCTACTCTTGCTGCTGTGGCAACTGCCTCCGCCCTCTCTACCAGTGCTCTTTGATCCTGTAAATACTTTTCAGTAAGAAAGATTGTTTCGTTTCCGGTGTGCGATATGAAATCGCCGAGATTCTTTCCTTCAATCTCCGTCAAATACTCTCTCGCTGCCTTTGCTTCCGCCTCCCTTTGTGTGGCTATCTTCTCCGCTTCTGCCACCTCCGCCGCCGTATCTGATGTGGTTGCCTCAACCTCCTGGTTCAGGGCCTTGGTAGCCAGCTCTACAGCGTTGATAAGGTCATCAGTTAGGATATCACTTCCACTATTCCCTACATGCGTAGTCCCATGAGACGTATCGCCACCAAGCGCCCGGATGTCAGGCTCAGTGGTGCGAACAACGCTGTAAAAATCGAACTCCTCGATGGCTCGATTGGGCGTGTTGAATTGAATGCAGCCTCCTGCACCAAGATCAGCAGAGTACGTATCAGAAGCTTCCTCAATATCTGAATAAGTAGGCGTGCGCGGGACGATTGAAACGGCGCAATTACAACCGTCCCTTGTAGCTTGATCAAGCCCATTCTCAGGCAGGTCGACGACCAGTAAGACACGTGCCGGGATATATCCATCCTCCAGCGCGATATAGATTTGATCTTCAATTCCCGCGATCTTTGCCATCGCGCTTTCATATTTCTGGTTGGGAATTTCGCCAAAGAAATAACCTGAGCTGTCTGTACTTGCAACGAATATTGGAGTGGGCTCCCCACCCGCTTCGGTGACATCCTGTGTATTCTTGTGAGCGAAAAGCAAGATCTGTAAGCACGAGGGCAACGGTCTGCAATTGCGCTCAATAACTTTTCCCTTGATCCGGCGTGTTTCGGGCAGCGGGACGACGGTGGGCTGCGGGATGGATGCGACCCTGGTGATTGGCATGAGAACAAAATCCGGGATGGTGTCAATATCGAAGCATTTGTCCGCCAATGTTTCACCGGAAGGTGAAGATACCATAAATCGCACAATTCTCCCTGCCAGTTTGGCTTTGCTTGGAAGCATCACCATAAAGATTCCCAGATCATCGGGACGAACTGAGACACGCATCTTGACGCCTGCTGTTTCCGTAGCATGGGGATTCTCATTGGCTACTCCCACGAATCCTGCTTCTCGGAATACCGGAATAGTCCCACCTCCTGGTGCAGCAACTGGCTCTTCCCCGGCTTCCACGAGCGTTTTTTGCTCAAAGAATACATCCACCCTGCACCCAGCAAGGATCTTGAGATCTGAACTCTGTGACTGGAGGCGGCCCGGAATTGTCCATTTGGCATTGTCCGCAGCGGTTGGTTCAGGGGCACAAAGTGTTTCTCCTGAAGCATACCGTTGCAGGTCTGCACGAGCTATCAGGTTCATCACTTCACTCCGAGCTGCATCAACGTTCAGCTCAGACAGCGGAACTTCGTTGCCTTGCGCATCGAGCCCCCGCACCTCAAGATTAGCTGTATTGCGGCCGATATCATAAGCGAGCGTGTACGAACCTCTTTCATCGGTTGTGACTTCACCTAATCTGGTTTCTGTGCCATCACCTTCTCGGTTGTAAATTCTGAGCCTAATACCATTTCCAGGCAGTCCGCGATCAACGAACACGTGTCCCTCAACGTGTCGTGGATTGGTTTCAGCGGAAGTGATTGGGCTCGATGGTTGGGGACTCCTGAGTGGCTCTGTTGAAGTGGTCGGCACATCTCGTGAGGGTTGAATCTCAGATAATAATGTCCTAGGACTGGAAATTGCACTTGCCTCCCTCAACTCTGCGGGCTGCTCCCGGAGCACCAGGCTTGCCCCTGATTCAGTTGCCGCAGCCTCCAGCGAAGCGGCAATTGGAGTCCCGGCGCTGGCATCTTTGTCTGGGAATTTCACCCCGGACTCTTCGATGATCTCATTACCTGAATGAGGGTCGCGAGACTTTGAATCCTCATTAGTTAGACTCAAAAATGCGGTGAACTCCTGCAAACGTTGATTATTATACGGTGTTGTCGAATCAGCCCCACTGGGCACAGTGACTCCGTTTCGACGAACATACGCCAAATACTTGAGCCCCGTCTGACCGGTTGAAATATCAACTGTGAGCGAATACTGCTGTGAATCTGCACTCGCGGATTCACGGACAGCCTCACGGCGTACCCATGGTTCTTCATCAATCTGAAAAGCAAACCAAACCCGGGTATTTATACGAGCTGGGCTAACGCGTGCACGTAATACTATCTTGTCATTTATTGGACCTGGCACTTCATCTCCGGCCGGATACTCAAGCCGCATCCTTGATTGTTCAACAATTGGCATAAATCACCTCTCGTCTACTAATACTTAATGTCATTACAGCAGACAGAATGTTCTCGTGGATCGATATCAATTGCCTCGATCCAGTTCTGTCTAATGTTGCAGGAATTTATCGGACTCATTGAAACTCTCATCTGGTGATGAAAATTGGTTTATGAACTTTAATTTTTCCCGATGGTGCCTGGTGCCCATGGGCCGTCCATAATGGCATTAAGCGACCGAGCCAGGCTTTATTTCATTCCATCTTCTTTGAGGCGCACAGGATCATCAGCACCTTTTTCACGAAGAAGAGCCGCAGCAGCTTCAGCCTCTTTCTTTTGTTCATCTTTGGCCCATCTTCGAGTGCGATCAATCAAGCCTTCTATCCTCTCACCTCTAGCAGCACGTACTGAGCGTTCGGCCTCATCAAGGACGTAAGCAACAAAAGGAGTTACCCGGAGTAATGCCTCGCCTAACTTCTCAAATGTTCTGACACGAAGGTTGTATGCAAGCCGATTACGCTCGTCATCCAACATCGATATTGGGAAAAGCTCTAAGATAGCAGCGATTACAAAGCTGATAACAGCCTCTCCAAATTGTTCATTCTTGTTAAGGAGAATTTTGAGGGCATTATCATCCCCGAGCCTGTCAATTCCCTCAACCTCTGTTGCATTTACGAGGATGGTTGCTGCCAACCGGTATAGCGACTCGGTACCTTCATCGCGGGGATCACCAAAAATCTTCTTTAGGGTAGGTTCATTTGGCATCATATTATTCTCCATTTCTATTTACTATTTTGTCATTGTGATTATTTCGATTGCTAACCAGCTTGAATAGCTCTGTGAGCCAATCAGGTTCTTCTGGTGTACTACTCTTCCTTTGCAACTCCTTTTGTATTCAATGGTTTTCAATCTTTATTCCCATTTTCTGGAGATAGTTTGCAAAATAGGATCTCATCTTATCCAAATGATCAAAGTACACAGTTGCTTCATTTTTTTTATCATCCTCAATATCAATATGTTCAATGACACCACGCCAGACCGGGTCTGCACTTTTCAATTCTCGAGTCTCGAGTCGGATGCGGATAATAAACGTATCTGTAGTTTCTTTAATAGGTTTCACGGCCAACCAACCTATCTCTCATTTCTCGATCAATTATTCAAGGGTTGCAAATGTAAAGTTGTTTAAAAACGAAAGTGCTGTTTTCTTTTACAGCACTTTACATTATCGGGTGCACTTTTTTGTCACAGGACTATCACAAAAGAATCTCCAATCATTCAATATGCCGTACTGCCTTTTTCTTTTCTGGCTTTGATAGCGCCTTTTTTATCAGGAGTCTTGACTAAGAAGTCATTACCCGCTAGTCTCATATGGTCGGCAAAAGATTGCATGGTTTGTTGAACTTGTGCCTTGGCAAGTTCAATGGTATGTGAAATTTGACTGAGTTGGCCGAGCGCTTGCTCAAAGTTAAGTGTTTCTGGGGCTGTATGCGTCAAGTGATTTGAGTGAAGTTCAGGAAAGATTTGGACGTAAAGCATCCGAGTTTCTTCCATGGGTAAAACACCTAATTCCTTGGCAAGAGTGAGTTGGCATATCCCATACTGTCGTGCAGCCAGGGCTCGTTGCCCGTTTTCCATATAAATCCGCATCAAGTCGCGGTGTATATCTTCTCGTATTGGATCCAGGTCCAAAATTTTCTGACCGTACGCAGCTGCCTTCTCATATTCTTTTTGGAATTTATAATATTGAACGAGATACGTCAAACTTTTTAAATACAGGGCGCGCAGACGCTCACGTTCCCGTAGCGCCCATTCCTCATAAAAGCCTTCTAGGAGTTCACCTCCGTATAATTCCAGGACTTTTTCAAGATTGTGTATAGGGCGTTCATCGATCTTCTGCGAAGGATAAGCAAACAGGTGATTCGCTTCCTGCTCGAAGACCTCAGCATCCAACCAATATTGGCTTTGGCGGTTGAACCCCACCTCACCCGGCTGAGAGCTGATCAAGTAGGTTCCTCCCGGAATCCCTGATGGCTCCACTGCCTTCTTCAATCGCCACAATGCTGTGTTAAGCGCCCGACGAGCTTTCTCTTGACTATACTCCGCCCAGAATACGCCCACCAGTACCTCCCTGGAGTGGGTTCGATGGCGATGAAGTAGAAGGTAGGCAAGTAGTGCCTGGATCTCTCGAGTGAGTTTGGCTTCATTGTGCCAATCATCATGCGTAACGCGAACGCCCCCAAGCAGTGCTACCTGTAAGATGCCCATCGTATTCCTCCTTGAGATGAAGGCTCCTATTTAGACCCGAGCAAAGATATCTCGAGACTGAGCATCTTGTAGCTGTGACTATCTTTGACGACCCCTTGGCCGGAGAGATGTTAGCCCTGCAAATGCTCTTCCGGTAGTTTATTAAGTTGTTAAGTAAATGAGAGAAATTGTAGCGGAATTATAGGCAAATCTTGGGTGTTGTCAATCAGTTTTTTAATATTTCGTTGGCTGCTCAGAGCACAAAAAGAAGTAGCATCACAGTTCTAGACTTGAACGAATCAAAGTAAACTGGCTCAGAGTCATTGGCGCCGGAATATAATCTGCTCGACCTGCATCATAGCGGAGAAGGCTGATCAGTCGTTTTAGCCGCACTCCCCCTTGATTTACGTTTTGTGTCTATAACACTCAACCGACAGGTGAAAGTGATCGGATTTTGTGATTTGTGGCTACCGGTAAATTTGTTGAAGGACGGTTTACGAAATGTTTGTGATTCCTCGCTATCAACCTTTTCATAAGAGGACAGAGTACCAAAACCTTGGGATTCCTGGCTATCTGTATCGTCCGACTGCATACCAAAATTTTGGTAATGCTGGCTATCTGTACGTCAATTGGTGGACTCACGTGATCAAAGGTCTCCATAAAAACGATTTCATTTTGGCCGCGAAGACGGATGAAATCTATGGATAACCAAAGCCGACCCTTGAGGGGTGTTATGGCCTTCTTCATCTTATGATGGACGTAGGTCAAATGACCGAAAAGCCCATGGAGTCATGTTGTAACCCGCTCTAGATTCCTGTAAAATATAGCTGTGAGATACATGAGCTGGATTAGCTGATATTGATCCAACCTCGAAAGTTTGCGTCTTATTCGGGATCTTCCAGCCGATGGCTCACGGGAGGAGATCAGTTGGCACACGCTGATCCAAAGGCAATGGAAGCGGCAGAGGGGACAAATCAGCCTATCCAGGAGTACAGGGAACCTCTCCTTAGCACAAAGTTATTTATTCCGCCTGTTCGCTCCAAACGAGTAGCCCGTTCTGGCCTGATTATTCGCATGAACAACAGCCTGGATAAGACGCTTATCTTGGTCTCAGCGCCGGCAGGCTTTGGCAAAACCACACTTCTGGCCGAGTGGGTCGCCCAGGCAGGGCTGCCAGTGGCTTGGCTTTCTCTGGATGCTGGAGATAATGACCCTAACCGCTTCCTGCGTTATATGATCGCGGCGTTGAACGTCGCTCTTGCCAACGGGGAAACGGCCATCTGTGCAACTGCACAGTCCATGCTTCAATCAGTTCAACCTCTCCCTATTCAAACCATCCTGGTTGCTTTGATCAACGATTTGACTAGTATGCCTGAGCCCTTTGCCCTGGTGCTGGACGATTATCAGTTCATTACTGGACCTGAGGTTAATGAAGCCTTGACCTTCATCCTGGAGCATGTCCCATCGCATGTGCATCTGGTCATTGCCTCGAGAGTTGATCCATCCCTCCCGCTTCACCGCCTACGGGCTGCCCAGCGATTGCTTGAGATCCGCACGGAAGACCTTCGTCTTACCGTCGATGAAACCAGTGCGTTCATGAATACAGTCATGGAGCTGCGTCTACGTGCGGAGGATATTTCTATACTGAATGCCCGTACAGAAGGCTGGGTCGTCGGGTTACAGATGGCTGCCTTATCGATGCAAGGCATGACAGATTATTCCGCCTTCATTCAGGGCTTCGGTGGCAGCCATCGCTATATCTTGGAATACCTGATCGAAGAAGTGCTCGATCGCCAGGCTGCAAAGTTGCAGACGTTTCTTTTACAGACCTCGGTTCTGGATCGGCTCTGTGCATCCTTGTGCGATGCGGTGCTGGCGGAAGAATACAACAGTCAGGCAATCCTTGAATACCTCGATCGGTCTAACCTTTTCTTCACGCCATTGGACCAGGTAGGATGCTGGTATCGCTACCATCACCTGTTTGCCAATTTGTTACAGGCGCAATTACAGCATTCTCAGCCCGAATTGATTCACACACTGCATCTGCGAGCCAGTCAATGGTATGAAGAGGCGGGGCTCCCAGAAGAGGCGATCCAACATGCCTTTGCCGCCAAAGAACTCGAGCGAGCCGCCGGGCTTGTAGAGCGATCGGCCATCGACATCTTGGGCGGGGGAGAGATGTCTTCCTTGTTGAATTTGTTCGCAGCGTTGCCTGAGGATCTGGTTCTCCGCCGGCCCATGCTGTGCGTCCTGCATGCCTGGGCGCTCACTTTTGCCGGCCGGTTCGAGCAAGTAGGACCTCGGCTTCAACAGGCTGAGAGATGGTTCCAACCAGGCGAAACTACCCCCGAGGCTAGAAGAGTCCTTGGAAGTACCGCCATCCTGCGCGGTCTCGTTGCCGACTTTCAGGGAAATATGGGTTCCGCCATTGAACTCGCACTGCAAGCAGACAAGCTGCTGCCTGAAGAAAATTTGGCCGAACGCAGCATCATACCGTTTGTGCTGGGGGACTACTACTGGGATACCGGCGAGCTGGACAAAGCAGAACAAGCCTTCGACAGGATCAAACAGATCGGGAATACCTCCGGCAATCTATGGACGATCTCGGTCGCTCTGCACAAACTGGCATTGGTGAAGGTAATGCAAGGCAAGCTTCACGCAGCCCGCGATCTTTACCAGGAAGCTATTGACCTGGCAAGCAAGAGAGGCGGCCAGCAATACGGAAGTATGGGCGCGATCTACGTCGGCATGAGTGACTTGTCGCGCGAGTGGAATGAATTGGGAACTGCCCGTCAAGCGGTCACGCAGGCGATCAAGAACATGGAACACTGGCCGAACCCTACGAACCTTGTAAGCGGTTACGTCACCCTGGCACGTATATGCTTATCCCAAGGGGAAATTGAACTTGCAGAGGATGCTCTCAAAAGGGCAGAAGAGTTCAGCAACATGGGGAAGATTTTCCCGATCACGAGAATCACCATGGAGGCTTGCCGGGTTCGCCTGTGGTTGGCAAAAGGGAATCTTGCGATGGCAAACCAGTGGGCAATAGAAAAGAACCTCGACGACAAGCACGATCTTGCGGGCCAAAAGATCAATTACATGCGCGAGCTGGAATGGATCGCAATGGCGCGGCTGCTCATCGCCAGGGGCGAATTGGGGCGCGCTCTTGCTTTTCTGACCATCGTGGCTCAAACAGCGGAGGCAAGTGGCCGGAACGGAAGGCAGATCGAGATCCTTATTCTCATGACGCTTGCTCTGCAAAGCGCAGGGAGAACGACCGAGGCGCTCAACGTTCTGTCAAAAAGCCTGGCACTGGCTGAATCAGAGAGATATATGCGTGTTTTCTTGGACGAAGGCAGGCCCATGGAGGAACTGCTCCGGGCTTGCAACAAGAGAATGGATGGTCCTCTCAAAGGCTATACCCAGGAACTTTTGGATGCCTTCAAAATGCTAACCGCTGGACAGGCACAAATCCCAGCTTCTTCCTATCCAGCACAGCCTCTGGTTGAATCTCTCACGGGGCGTGAGATCGAAGTCCTGCATCTGCTCGCCACTGGACTCTCGAACCGGCAAGTCGCCGAACGGCTTTATCTATCGGAAGGCACCGTCAAAACCCATACACACAACCTCTACGCGAAGCTTGGAGTGCAAAGCCGCACGCAGGCAATTGCGCGCGCTAGAGAGCTGGACCTCATTTAACAGACTTTATCGGTAATCAGCAAAGAACGATTTTTGGATGCCGAAAAGCGCTGGTTCTCACCGATTCAAAAGATCAAATCTCCGATTTGTATTTCCTCCATGACACCCATTCTGCTATCTCTCCTTCTCATCGCTCTGCTTATTTTCATGGTTCTGGTTCTCATCCAAAGCAGGCAGATCCTCGAAAACGCTCCTCTTCTGGCACTGTTCTTCGGCGTTTACTTCCTAGATAATCTCACAATCATACTGACCAATCGCTTCCCCAGCTTGCAGATCATACCCAACCACATTTGGGAAGGATTTCTAGTGTGTAGCTGGAGCGGAAAACTTTACAGCATCCTCTTCGTCCTTGCCCTGATCTTCCTGTGCCAGTCGGTGTTGAATAAGGACGCTGTTGGACTAACCTTCCATCAGAAGGAGGGCGTTGTTCTGCCTGCGTTTGTCGTCATGCTGCCTTTGGCAGCCTGGGCACTGCTCGTAGGATTTTCCTCTCCAAAGGGGAAGCCGGATTTGAGCACCCTGATCTACTTGGCCACTATGCCCGGCCTTAATGAAGAATTGACGTATCGGGGCTACCTCTTAGGTATCCTAAACAGCTTCATGCCGCGTAGATTCAATCTATTTGCAGCCCCTATCGGCTGGGGCGTTATCGTCACGTCACTCCTGTTCGGTCTGTTGCATGGCCTTTGGATGGATGGCAACCTTGCCTTACACCTCGACGGGATCGCCTTACGCAATTCAGCCATCTCTGGTTTTATTTTTGCCTGGCTCAGAGAGAGAACTGGTAGCCTGGTGATGCCGATCCTCGCCCACAGCCTGGAAGACGTTCTTTTCTTTCTTCCAAGAATGATGCAAATTTGATTTGGATGGATAGACTGTTTTCTATCTCAGCCCGCTCTGCAATCGCAGGGCGGTTTTCGTTAAATCAACTTCCATCTCTACCTTTTGATGGAAGACAACTAAACCGGTTTAGATGTAATCTGTATGCAGCATTCAAGAGGAGACAAATTTGAAACTACAAGATTCATCTCAATCCTTCTACGAAATCCGGGTCGAAGGTGAGTTGGGAGACATGTGGGCGAACTGGTTTGGAGGCTTATCCATGCGGACGGAGTTCAATGAAGAGACTCACGGGAATATCACTGTCCTTTATGGACAAATCTCAGATCAGCCTGCCCTTCACAGTGTGCTTAATAGAATTCGAGATCTAAATCTGAAGTTGTTGTTGGTCAAGAAATACGAACGAGAAGAAGATGTTCCATCACAAGATCTTGAAATTTGAAATCGCGACGATCTTTGCAGGAAGATAAGAGGCTTAACCAATGAAAAAAGCAGCTTCCATCTTTTCACTCTTTTGTGGCATCAGCATGTTCGCAGTGTGGGGAATCCTGTTGGTCACGGGACAGGTCGTCGAGCTACAGACCGAGCCCTTCGGAACCGCATTTCTGCTGGGTGCTGAATTCCTGACTGCGATTTCACTCCTAATCGCTGGGTTTGGGCTGCTGACTGATAGGAATTGGGGTCTAAGAGCAGACCTGGCTGCGCTCGGCATGCTGCTCTACTGCACAGTATTTTCTATCGGCGTGTTTGGCCAGCAAGGCAACATCCCGGCGACCAACTTTTTCGCCGTGATTGCCGCGCTGGCAGCTATGTTTTCCACCATGTTCATTCTTGAGTCTGCAAAAGGAGGCACTCAATGAAAACGAATACTATGTCCACAAGTGGGACCAGTCTAGCCGTGATTGCCCTGGGCATTCTGGCTGCTCTGCTCGTATTGGCTGTCCTGACAGGCAGAAAAGTACCTCTGCTATCCACTGACCGGTCAGCGCTGCTGGCATTGGTGGTCATCGGCATGTTCATGTGCGCACAAGGCGGTATTGGACGCCTGTCAGCCAGTGGGGCCTGGCTGCATCCCTTCTCGATCATCGGCTACCTGCTTGGGGCAGCCATCATCGTGATCGGCATTGCCGCGCTATTTGGGAAATATATCCCTCCACTGACCAGTTATTACCAGTCCTTCACTACGGTAGCGGTCATTGCAGCGATCAAGCTGGTGCTGACCACCATCCATCGCCTGTTTCTGTAGTACGAGGTGCCGCCGCGATCTTGATCACGGCGGCCGCCCTTTCTTATAAGGAGGCTGTCATGAATAAAGTCACAAACTCCTTGATCAAAACGCTGCATATTCTATTTGCCTGCCTTTGGCTCGGAGCTTCTGCTAGTCTAGTTCTGCTTCAATGCGCCAGGGGTTGGTCGGAGGACGGTCAGTTGCTGCTCGCGCTGAATCAAAATTTCTCGCTGCTGGACATTGCGCTGATCATACCGGGTGCCCTCGGCAGTGCGATAACCGGTTACGTGATCTGCGAGACGACCAGTTGGGGTTTCACACGCTACCGCTGGATCATTGTCAAAGCGATTCTTACGCTCAGCGCAATCCTGATCGGGACTGCCTTGCTCGGCCCGTGGCAGATGCAAATGGTGAAACTCTCAGCCGAATTGGAAGATTTACGAGTGAGCGATGCATCTTATGACTTGATCCGCTCGCTCTTCACCCTGGTTGGTGCTCTACAAGTGCTCTTGCTGATCTGTAACCTTGCTAT
>DATGYJ010000033.1:0-9719 GCA_035298105.1 Anaerolineales bacterium
ATGAAAGTTTGAGATTCCACGAGTTACTCCTTTGGTTAAAATTCTGATAGACGACCAACGATCATGTGGCTGGACTACGGAGCCCAGTAATCACTATTCCAGCCAACGGAATTCCAGCCGACAGAGTTCCAACCGACAGAGTTCCAACCAACGCTATTCCAGCCTACCGAGTTCCAGCCAACCGATCCCCAGGTGATCGGAGCGGAGCCTGTGGAAAGCAATTGGCTGGCCATCACACCTGTATTCGCACTCTGCGTGGTGGTGCCGCGCACCGCGGCATAGACATCCAGATAGCCGGCTCCACTCCTGGCAGAGTTGTAACCGGCCCAGTTTTTATTGGCTGTCGCTGTCAGGCGATACTTGACCTGATCGGGGGTCAGAGCCGGTTCGTCCTGCAGCAATAACGCAACCGAGGCGCTCACCATTGGAGCCGCCATGGATGTCCCAGACATGCGAAAATAGCTGTCGCCCACTTTATTGGCTGGATGTGTCAGAGCCACACCCATGTTCTGGTTTACCAGACGCGCAACGACATTGGCGCCAGGCGCAACCAGATCCGGCTTCTTAAAGCCGTCGCTCGTCTGCCCGTATGCTGAAAAAGATGCCATGACATCGTCAGAGATGCCGCTCGTGCCCTTGTCGTCGGCTGCCCCGACCGTAATGATGAACGGGTCATTGGCCGGCGGGTAAATGGCACTGCTGCCCTGGTTGCCGGCCGAGGCGACCACGACAATCTTGTTGAACCATAGGATTTCTACAGCTGCATCCAGGGGACTGGTCTGATAGGATTCGGCAACGGAGCTGTTCAGTGACAGGTTGACGACGCGGATGTCGTAGGTATTCTTGTTCGCGAGCACCCACTGCAAACCTGCGACCACATCAGCCATCAGGGCACTCCCATCATCGTTGCTGACTTTCACATTGATGATATTTACCATGGGGGCCACGCCAATATACTTGCCAGCGGATTCGCTGCCGTCGCCGCCTATGATGCTGGCGACGTGTGTGCCATGGCCGTAACCATCGGATGTGTTCTGGTTGTAGTCACTATTGAAGCGCACATCGGCCACCTGCCGGTTGACGCCTGCGGAAGTAAACAGGTCACCGTTTGGGTTGACACCGCTATCTACCACCGCAACCCCAATCCCCTGTCCCTGCAGGTAGGGCGAGTTGTTCCAGAGCTTGTCGGCTCCAATTGTCCGGACGTAAGCATTCGCCAGTTTGCTTGTATCGATGCACTTGGTGCAGCCTGTTGGCAGCAACGGGGCATCCAGGCTCACCCAACGGACATCCGAGGAGCGTGCAATTTCCAGTGCCGCACCGGCGGGCATTTTTGCTGAAAAGGCGTTGATAATGCTCAAGTCGTTTGTGACTTTCCCACCGAATTGGAAGACCTGTTCTTCTATGCCAGTGGACCCAACGGTCTTCTGGATAATGACATTCACGGTCTGATCTGGATCACTGGCCGCCATTTGAACCAGGACCGGCTGAATTCTCATTTCGCCGGCATTGAACACTGGCGCTGAGGGACCAAACGAACTGATAACCAGGAAAAGACTCAGGAGATAAATGAGCGATTTGTAGCAGGTTGTTTTGAACATAAGCAACTCCTTCGGATGATAGTAAGCCCGAGTCTATTTTCCCTTTTTTTCGGCGGATGCAAATACGTATGGGTACGTATCTTTACGGATAATTTGTACTTACCTCTCTTAGCGGCTGGGAATACGAAAAGACCCCCGAGGCAGTTACTCGGAGGTCTGAAAGGGCGGAATAGACTTTATCGGTAATTGGGAAAACGTCCCGACACTCCCTCCCACTCGCTACGCTACGGGGACCATGGTGGCACCGCCCGTGATTTGCTAGGCAAATCAGGCACACCTGTCCTGGCGGACGGCGCCAGGGGGTGCGCGCAGTGCAGGTGAGGTTGCTGTCCAGTCCCTCAATTCCTCGAGGAAAAACCTTCGGGACGGTGTTTGTATGTTATTTCCGATAATGTCTAATAATTTATGTAGATGAATCAGTCTTCCATGGGTAGAATGCCGCGTCTTAAAGCATAACGGATCAGTTCGGTCTGATTACGAAGTCCCAGCTTGTTCATCATCCTGCCGCGATGCAGTTCGGCAGTCCGCGGGCTAATGGAAAGCCGTTTTGCGATTTCCGAGGTGGTTAGCCCTTCCGCCACCATTTGCAGAACTTCTCGCTCACGATTTGTCAGGGTCTGATAGGGATCGGCAATCGCTTTTTCTGCTGTCTGGATCAGCACATCAATTAATCTTTCAGAAAGTCTCGGGCTTAAGTAACGCTGGCCGTGAATCACCTGCTGGACTGCCTTACGCAATTCGCTCGGTCCGGTTTCTTTCAGTACGTACCCCAGCGCGCCTGCTTTGAGCGCTTCCACCACATAAACATCCGCGCTCTGCATGGAAAGCACGATATTGCAAGTGGCCGGCGAGCGCTCCTTCACCTGCTTAAGGACCTCCAGGCCATTTAGATCGGGCATCATCATATCCAGAATCAAGACATTCGGTTTGAATTTTTCCGTGAGTTGAACGGCCTGCAGCCCATTACTGGCTTCCCCGACGATCGTTATGTCTGGCTCAGCTTCAAACAAATGTCTCAACCCCTGACGGACAATGGGATGATCGTCAGCCAACAGAACGGTTACGGCCATATTTCCTCCTTTCGAGGGGCTGCCCGGTGAGAGGCAGTGCCGCCACGATTTGTGTGCCCTGATCGATAAATGATTCCACTAATACGTAGCCTCCCAGCAACCTTGCCCTTTCCCGCATCCCACCTAAACCTGAGCTTGGCTTATCCAGCTCCAAAGCGGTATCAAACCCTTTTCCATTATCCAGCACTTCCACCCAAAGCGTGTTTTCCTGGACCACAAGTCCTACAAAAACTTCTTTTACCTGGGCGTAACGAGCCACATTGGTCAGCGCCTCCTGAACAATGCGGTAGGCAGCAGTCTCAATCTCCGTTGGGAGGCGTTTCACAAATTCGTCGCATTGAAAATTGACACGAATTCCGGTCTGGCTTGTATAACGATCGATATGCCAGAGCAGGGTCGGCAAAAGTCCCATGTCATCTAACATGCTTGGACGCAAATTGAGCGACATCTCCCGGACTTGTCTGATAATGTCGCTGACCGCATTTTGGATTTCTTCGAGATTCGACCGTTGTGTGCCACTCGCCTGATTCTTGGTCGTCTCCAGGGTGAACTGCAAGCCCGTTAAGACCTGCCCAAGATGATCATGCAGTTCTTTGGCGATATGCCGGCGCTCGGCTTCCTGGATATCCACCAGGCTTTTTGCCAGTTTTTGTTGGCGTTCGCGCCCTGCCCGAACCTGCTCGAACAGTTCGGCATTTTCTATTGCACTGGAAGCTTGATCGGCTAAGCCTCTTAAAAGGGCGATCTCATCTTCAGGCAGAACTTTCTGTTTCTGAATAAAGGCAGAGATCAATGTGCCGATCAGGTCACTGCCGGTAAATAATGCAGCGATGGCAAGCGTCTTGATATTAAGTTTCTTACAGAGTTCGGCATAGGGAAGGTTTGGATTTTCCAGATCATCTTGAAGCACTACTACCGGATTCTCACGCGATAACAGGGCTCGCAAGACGGCTTTTGGGATCTCGAACCGGACCCCGCTGTATTTCTTCATAGCCGGATCCTGGCTGATCGCCGCCATCATTCGAAAGGACTCTTTACGAGCACCCTGGAGGAGTAAGGCTGTTCCGCTGGCTTTCATGCTGCGATTGGCGATTTCACAAACGGTATTGAGAACTGTTTCTAATTCAGGTTGCGAATTCAACTGGGAAGCCACCTGTAAGAGTGCCTCCGCTCGATCGGCCTGACGTTTGATTTCCCGGATCGCTTCCCTTTGCTGGGTAACATCTCGAAAGACTAAAACCATTCCATATATTTTCCCCTTGCCATCCTGGATGGAAGTAATATTGGATTCAACGGGCATAGGCGTTCCGGACCTTGGCAGCAAGAGTCCCTCGCATCCCTTTTTCGAAGCCGTGCGCGGAAGTCTATTCCGAAGGTCCAGGATATCGATGGGTTCATGCGAGTTTTCATCGACGAATGAAAATATCTCCGAGAGAGGCCTTCCGACCGCCTCGGTATGGTGCCAGCCGGTATGTTCCATGGCGATCGGATTAATGAATCGCACCAATCCCTGCTCATCGGTGGCAATGACGCCATCGCCGATGCTCGTCAACGTGGTATTTAGCCACTGCCGGCTTTGCTGAAGCTTGCTTTCCAACTGGTGCCTGATCAGCGCAGTTTCGATGATGGCAAAGATTTGCTTTTCGTCGAATGGGCGGAAGATATAGCCGAATGGTCCAGTGGCGCCCGCCCGCCGGATCGTCGCCTGGCTCGTGTAATCCACCACGTAGACAATCGGTGTATCGTAGAAATCCCGTATGTAACTCCCGGTTTGAATGCCATCCCTGGTCCCTTTCAGGCGGATATTCATCAGGACGACCTGCGGCCGCAGCTTTTCGGTCTTTTCAACTGCTTCTTCACCTGAACAGGCAATCTCTACAACTTCATACCCCAGATCTTCCAGTAGTTTCTTTAATTCTTGAGCTACCGATCTTTTCTCTTCAGCAATCAGTATATCGGCAGCGGACAGGGGATTCCTTTTCTTGGTCACATTTTTACAAGCCAAATATCGGGTTTGGGTATTTTATCGAAACTTTCATATTCCACTTTCATCATTTATAACATAGATAACTTGTACCCGGCTGGAGTCCCTATTAACAACAATGTAAACAACAACAGTGTAAGCCGCCCACTGAAACCAGGAATATAATCTCGGTATGAGCACTGCTCATTTTCGCTTCTCCGGCAGATTGAACGACTTCTTGCCCCGGGATGACAGGGATCAGATCCTGGCCGTGGACTTTCGCGAACGTCAAAGCATCAAGCATTTGGCCGAGTCGCTGGGGGTGCCGCACCCTGAGATTGGACAGGTGCAGGTCAACGGTCAGCCGGGAACGCTGAGCACCATCACGCAGGATGGCGACCAGGTGGAGGTCCACCCTGTTCCCAATGGATATTCGGATGAGCCGCGCTTTGTGCTTGATAATCACGTCGGGCGACTGGCCGCTTATTTACGAATGCTGGGGTTCGATTGTCTCTATCAAAATGACTACACTGACGATGAATTGGCTGAAGCGGTTCAAAGGGAAGGGCGCATCCTTCTCAGCCGCGACCGGCGTCTGCTCATGCGCAAGGTTGTCATTCAGGGATATTGTCCGCGTTCGCTCGACTCGCTCGAGCAATTGACCGAAGTGATCGAGCGCTTCGATCTGGCAAAAAGGATTGCCCCTTTTCACCGCTGTCTGCGCTGCAACCATTTGCTGGAGCCTGTTGCAAAGGAAGTTGTGCTCGACCGCCTGGAGCCTTTGACAAAGCTCTATTTCGATGAATTCAAAATCTGCCCGGCCTGCAAGCAGATCTACTGGAAGGGTTCACATTACGAAAAGATGCAGGCTTTGATCGCAAAGATCACCGACCCTTGACAGTTGTGTCCCTGCGGGAGGAGCACGGCAGAATTCAAAAAGATGGGAACAATCGTGAAGAGCTGATCGTCTCTTAAGTAGAGCATTCTGCTCGAGTCCGCTTTCCCCTGACCTTTCCCTTCCTGATCACCCCATATTCATCCCGACAATCCTGTACTAATCCTGTACTGATCCTGTACTCATCCCCTAGTGCTCTTGCGCCGGTGTTTCGCCGTTGATAGCAGTAGACCTTCTCTTACTCTCAGCCTCAACGCATGAAATGCCCGAGTTCAAATTTGGGGTCTTTCGGAATTTTCAACTGTTCGAGTTATGAATAGACACTGTATAATCCTGACTGGACCATAAACAGATGGCGGGCTGAAGAGGACGGTTCAGCCGCTGAGCATCAATGAAGCAATACAACCGGAGTCTGTCAATGAGCTTTCATCACAACCTTGAGCAATGGCTATTCCAGGCGAAAAAGGAGAACTGTCCCTATTGCCTGAAAGCCGAAGACCCCACTCAATATGAACCGCTTTACAGATTATGATTCGATTGCTCGAACCTATGACCAGCGCTATGAACGGAATCCGTATGCTGGCGTAGAGCAAGCTTTGAAAGAGTTCATAGGGGATCACCCGGAACTACGGATCCTGGAGGTTGGCTGTGGGACCGGTCATTGGTTAGGCATCCTACGCGGCCGGGGATTGCACGTGACGGGGCTCGATTTCTCAACAGAGATGCTCGCCCAGGCTCAGGCCTCTCTGCCCAGCAGTGAGTTGACCCGCGGGCGAGCAGAGCATTTGCCTTACGCCTCAGGATCATTTGACAGAGTGTTTTGCATCAACGCCCTCCATCACTTCGCAGACAAACCTGCCTTTCTGGCGGAAGCGCGCCATGTACTTCGCCCTGGTGGGAGACTGCTCAGTGTGGGACTCGACCCTCACAGTGGGGTCGATCAATGGTACGTCTATGATTACTTCAAAGAGAGTCTCGAGATCGACCGGCAGCGCTATCCCTCATCCAACTCGTTGCGAGAGCTGATGAGCAGTGTTGGATTCGAGAAAGTTGTAACCCAGGAGGTACAACGCTGGACTGTTCGTCTGCCTGCCCAGGCCATCCTGGAGCAGGGCCGGCTGGATAAAACCGCGACCTCCCAGCTCAGTGTCCTCACGGATCCAGAATACCAGCGCGGCATGCAGCTGATCAGAGCAGATATCAGGCGCGCTGAAGAGAAAGGGGAAACATTATTTCTGACTTCCGATCTGCGGCTGTATGGCACGAGCGGCTCAATAGCGGAGCCTCAAGGCTAAGCATGGTCTCCAGGCTTTTCCGCGCTTTGATCTGTGGGTTGGGGCTTGCCCTGGCGATACCACTGCTGATATTGATTGGATTCGCGCTGGTCACGCCAATCACAACTTCAGGCATTGGATATCTGATCGGATATTTCGTAGCCGTCGTTGGAATGATCACGGTTCCTCTGTGGCGTAAGTATGCGGGTGTGGCCATGTTGGGCGGCCTGACGATCATTGTTTTGATCGCCTGTCTACGGATCGTTCTTGCCAGAAATGAACAGGGGAGCTCGAATCTAAAAATGATCCTGTTCCCTCCAGGCGAAGAGACTCGCTCCCGCTGGGTCAACTACTTGCTTGACGAGCAGGACAGCGTTCTCTTTGGCGAAGCAGCTTTGCTCCGCCTGGGCGGTGTTTGGCCGCATGAACATGAAAACATCGTAGCGGCTCTCTATCAGGGCTATTCGGAACTGAGAACTGAACAGAAAATCTTCCCCTCCCCGTTTGCGGGCACCTATCTTGGTCTGGAAAGGCAGACTGCCTTCGATACAATCTTAATTGAGCCCAAAACAAAAGAAGCACCAAACGTGGGAGTTGTGTTTTTGCATGGCTACATGGGCAATGTCACGCTCCAATGCTGGCGGATTGCTCAGGCAGTGCAGGCCCTTGGCTTTGTCACCGCCTGCCCATCCACCGATTGGACCGGGGATTGGTGGGAACCGGAGGGCCAGGCCATGGTGCGAACCGTGTTTCGCTATCTTCACGAACGCGGGATTCAAACGATCTATTTGAGTGGGTTTTCCAATGGCAGCCTCGGGGCAAGTCGCCTGGCGCCGGCCTTAGCGCACGAGGATGCCAGCCTCAAGGGCCTGTTTTTGATTGCAGGCGTGACCAATGCAGCCGATATTCGTAAAATGGGTTTGCCAGTTTTGGTGATACAGGGTACGGAAGATCAAAGAATGCCCCTCGCCAATGCGCAGCAGTTCATAGCAGAAGTGGGAGAATTGGGGACTTATGCGGAAATCCCGAGTGACCATTTCCTGATCATGAAGGAACCTGTTCTGGTCCAAAAAGCGATCAGAAGCTGGTTGGAAAAATCTCACCACGGAGACACCAAGACGGTGAATGAATAACTATGTCAAATAATTCCCAAGAAAGTAAACAGATTATTGAGGCATTCTGGGCGGCAATGCAAACGAATAACTTCGAAGCCGCCGGCGAGTTCCTGCATGATGACTATGTGCTTGATTGGCCGCAATCAGGTGAGCGCATTCGTGGGCGGGCGAACTTTGTCGCCATCAACGAGAATTATCCCGCCCACGGACGCTGGAAATTCACCATCCATCACATCCTCGCGGAGGAGAACCAGGTCGTTGCAGATGTAGGGGTGACCGATGGTGTGATCCAGGCCAGGGTCATCACATTCTCCACCCTCCGCGATGGAAAGATCGTGCAGCAGACTGAATTTTGGCCCGACCCGTTTGAGCCAGCCTCCTGGCGCGCGGACTGGGTCGAAGAATAATGGAGACCTTACGGTCGTGTTCCGGCGGGGTCGGGAGGGAGACCCACGCCGAGCGAGAGCGTACTTCGCGAAGAGTAATCCGTTGGTCGACTGCGCAGCGTGCGGTGCTCTCCCACTATACCGAGACCAAAAATAATCTGGAAGCGAAAGATTACATGAAATGTGTGGTCTCGGTACACCCCGACGAACACGGGGCACTCGACCACCGAAGATTGCTGAAAGTTAAAAGTGTCAGGTAGCTAGAGATAATTCACAAGAAAGTAAAGATATTGTGAGGACTTCAGGGCGGCGGAATTACCAGCCACCAGCCGGACCCACCGGGGTCACCGTTCGCTTGCCAGGCATGCCAAACCCCCTCGCTGCCAGTCCAATCAGCGGCTTCCTGGGTGCCTCTGAATGGATCATTGTAATGAACCAGGATCGCGTTCTTCCTGCTCGGGTCAGTGGATAAACCCGTGACCACGATAAAATGAGCTTCAGATTTCGGGTCGCGAAAGTCCGAAAGGACATCGATGATGACCGGCTCGCCGCTGCTCAGCTTTTGGACCAGGAGCGATAAGCCCTGCCCGGAAGCAATGACTGTCCCCGTCGAAATATCGTCCGCATAATGTTTCGCGATCTTCACCATATTTGCCGGACTCGTATAAGGCGCCCGCCCAGCAGTGTAATATTCATTGGCTGAGGCGTAGCTGATCACCTCCGGTTCGGCGATGGGAGAGCCCGGATGGGCATAATTGTAGGTCATCGCAATGACGGCTTCGCCGCAGGACGTGCCCCAGGATTGTTGCATCACAGGGACCGGTAAGTTCAATGGAGCCTGTTGAAGCTTCGAAATCGAATAGCGCCCCGCCATTTCCGTGAAGCCGGCCCATATCACCACCCCGGCGCAGATCAAGCCAACGATCCTCAAACGTGTTGGGGAAAATGGATTCATTTTCATAAGATTTTATTACAGTGATGACTCCACTGCGAAAACCTTGTAACCACTCAGTACACAAAAGAATTCTGGGTTTCCCGTTTTTAACGGGAAGTCCAAAACCTCAGCCACGAATTTTCCCTGCGGGCACGATGTCGCGAATTCTCTAAACGTTTCGCGTAAATTCGCGGCTGAGAATGGCTTCCTCATGATGCCATCCCGCCCCAAACGGGAGAACCAGAATTCTTAGAGGTTTAACTTAAATAAATAGCTATCGGAAAGTACTTTTAGAAAGTTTCCTCTTAGTAGCGTCCACGCTGGCGTCCCACGGGACTGCCGCACCCGCAGGGGCGGCGTTCGCAAGGGACGGCGGCCTAGCAATTCTTTACATTATGAATAACGAAAACAGTCTGAAATTGTGTTTACAGAGTGCCGCACAAGCGCAGCGCTACACCTGTCCTGGCGGACGGTGCCAGGG
>DATGYJ010000034.1:0-6742 GCA_035298105.1 Anaerolineales bacterium
GGTTGAGCGCCGGTAGCAAAGGCGGGCGCAATATAAATATAACGCGCTTCATTGTAACGTCCGATGCCAAGTGTGGCCCCTGCTGCCTGGATCGCTTGAAAGATGCGCGGCGTCAGATAGGGTTCATCATTTTGCAGCGGGTCGCTGCTGAACAGTGGGCTGGCTATGCTCAGGTCGATCATCGCAAGTGGGGCAGTACGCAAATCAAAGCCGATGGGCGAGGCGAAGTCATCCGTATGGGATTTAAGCCACTCTGCCACCTGACCTGGAAATGGGGATAACCCGCAAGCCTCTCGAAAAACGGCTCGGGCAAAGTTTGGATGAATAGCGGCAAGCTTGGGTAGTGTGGTTCGAATAGCAGCCTGGCTGACGCCCAGATATTTGTTATCGGGCTGGCGAGACTGTTGATCAGCGGCGATGCAGGCGCTCATGCATAGCCGCAGTGTGACCAGTCCGAAGAGTGCAGCGAGTTCATGCTCTGTGAGCGGGCAGGCGGCGTAATAGCCCTTGAGGATTTGCGCGGCAATTGCCAGCGGGTCGGGCTTGTCAAGAATAGCATAAGCGATGGCAACCGCCAGATCGCTAATGGCATAGCTATAAACCATATCGCCGAAATCGATCAGTCCAACGATGTTTTGATTGCAGGAGTATAAGTCGTCTCCACCACCGGCCAACAGGTTGAAATTGTTGGCGTCATTGTGGACGATGCTCCTCGGCAGAGCAGGCAGGAGAGGCGTCACATCATGCTCGAATTGGGCACGAAATCGCCGGATCAACTGGCGTAGCTCAGATTCCTGGATCAGCGCTTCGTATCTTTGGAGGATGTCGGGCCCGTTGGCCAGGTCCCAATGAAAGTCGCGATGAAGAGCAGGGTGATCGAAATTGCGCAAAGCCTTATTCACCTCACCGACCTTGAAACCAAGATCCTGCAGAAGTTCTGGAGAATGACGTTTCACATTTCCAAGCGGCGTGCCTCTCAGATAAGTCACCAGCCGAAGAAAATGTCTTTCACCGCTGGCTGACTCCACAGCAATGATCTCTTCTCCATTCAAGGTCGGGATCACACGCGGACAGAACTGAACGTAATTCGCCAAATGCTGCATGACCTGGTTCTGCGCTTCCAGCATAGAACGTTCTTCGGTGGCATTCGCGATCTTGAGCACGAATTGATTTCCATTATCTGCTTGCAGCAGAAAATTCTGGTCACGTTCACTGGGCAGGGCTGTGGCCTGAACTTGTAGTCTGTAAAATTCTTGAGCGAAATGGATTGCGTCTTCGATGCTGAAAGCTGGTATGTGGTCAAAGAGGGACATGAGGGATTGCTCCAAGGTTGAGATACTTGTGCAATTATAGGGTCTTTGAAGGGTGTTTTGTAATGGACTCTAAATTAGTTCTTGGTACAAAAGTGCTCCCTGTACCATCCCCGGCGGCGTGAGCGAGTTTGGCACCAGAAACTAAATTAGGATGTGGAAAAGCTATGGTTATATAATCAGTGTTATGTTCCACCGGGCTCTGCTGCTAGTTGCGGTTGCCGCGCTATTCATTATTTCGCCCGCGCCAGTTTACACCTGGCAATTGAGCGATAGGATACTGCAGCGGGTCTCGCCCTCAGGGAACCGAGTGGTCGTAGCAGAAACTTCAGCTGATTTCGATCAGGATGGCATCCAGGAGCAGTTGATTATTACAGGAGTCCATGCCAGCATTTCCACAGGTCCTCAAATACGCTGGCAAAGTCCGCCAGCCTGGCACGTGCAGCAGGGCCTGGTTGCTGACTTAAATCGGGATGGATTGCCAGAGGCTGTCCTACTGGTCTGGCGGCCGTTCAAACCATGGCCGGTGGATACATGGCTGCCTAATGGGGGCCGGATCAAAAACTTTCACGACGCGGGCGGCATGTCATGCCATATCATTTTGATTGGATGGTATCGGAATTCGTTCCGTGAACGTTGGGCCGGATCAGCTCTCGCTCAACCAATCCGGGGTCTGGCGGCTGCCGACTTGACAGGCAATGGCCAGCAATATCTTGTTACCCTGGAAGGCGAATATGATGATCCAGCCTGGGTTCCTTCCCGGCGATTGAAGGTTTGGGAATGGAACGGATTTGGCTTTACCGTCGTTACAGAATTGGTGAGTTCATTCAGTACAATAAGAATCCTCCAGGAGCACGGACGAGAATTGATTCAGACCCGCTGAATTACCTGTCCATTCCGGTCATAGTAAATCGATGCCTCAAATCTAAAGGAGATCCTATGAAGCGAAAACATAATTCCGGCTGGTTGATGGTCAGCATCCTGATCCTTGTTTCGATCGCTTGCAGTTCATTGGTCACAACAACATCTACTGCGATACCACCCTCTCTCCAACCTACGCAAAACGCACAACCGGTGCAGCCACCAGCCAATGTTTATGCGCCCATATTTGCGGCTTTTCAGCCAGTGGCGGTTAATATCCCTGCGAAATTCAATGGGGGAGACTACACCTTGCCGGTGGATTTAGCCGGCGTTCAATATGCCAGCGAGATTCAGATGAGCACGACCCAGCGCCAGTTACTCTCTGAGAACGGCTTTGTCGTGATTCCACCAAAACCTGGCGAATACCGTGAGTTTTACCAAATCTATGAAGCAAGTCGCTACGGTCCACACCCGGTCTTCGTTACAACGGACTCGATTTATCATGTATATCACCTGATCTTCGATAAGATGCTGCGCGATCTGGAACGCGAATCATTGATAGCCAACCTTAACTCACTCACCAGTGCTATGCTCAATGCCAGCTACCAGCAATATGGGGCATTAAAAGGCACAGCGCTCGAAGAACCTGCCCTGCGTAACGTGGCTTTCTTTGCTGTGGCAGCTCAGCTATTAGGTCTGCCTGACACGGTCCCGGCAGAGGCGACGGATCTGGTCAACGCCGAATTGGCGCTGATCAATGGTGCGGCTGGTGCACAGGTTTCACCGATCTGGGACCGTCCTGACCTTCCCGGGGACAAAAAATTGATAGAGGATTATTCACAATATATCCCGCGCGGGCATTACACCCGCTCTGAGGAACTCAAGAAATATTTCCGGGCGATGATGTGGTACGGGCGCCTGACATATCGCCTGCGCGATGAGTTTGAGACGCGCCGTGCTCTGCTGGTTACCCAGGCGCTGCGCACTGCCAGCGCTGCGGATGGGACACCTGCCGTCACGCTCTGGCAGAATATCTACGAACCGACGACCTTCATTGTTGGCAAGGCCGATGACCTCTCGTTCTTTGAATATGGCGCCCTCATGGATTCTGTCTTCGGTCCAAACGCCGCTCCTCAATCCTTTGCCGATGAAACCAAATTTGCGGCTTTTATGGAAAGTGCTAAGGCCCTGCCTCCTCCGCAGGTCAATTCGATGTGGGTCTGGATTTGGGAAGATACCCAGGAGGCCACGAAGGGCTTCCGCTTCATGGGTCAGCGCTTCACACTGGATTCCTACGTATTTGGACAGGTCATCTGGCGAAAAGTTGGCACAGCCGAAAAGAAACGAGGTCTGCCTACAGCGCTGGATTTCTTTGCAGCCCAGGGATCGAGTGAAGCCTATAGTATTCTGAAGGACAAGGGCGAAACGGATTACGCCAACTACGATCAGCAATTGGCAAAAGTTCAGAAAGAGATCTCCACTCTTCAGAATGATTCGTGGACACAAAACTTATACTGGTCCTGGCTCTACAGCCTGCAACCACTCCTCAGCCCCAAAGATGCGCGTTACCCTGCTTTCATGCAAACTAAAGCCTGGACCCGTAAAGATCTGCACACAGCGCTTGGCTCATGGACAGAACTGAAACATGATACGATCCTGTATGCCAAGCAGGTGATCGCGGAGATGGGCGGCGGGGGTGATGAGACGCCTCCACATAGTTATGTGGAACCGGATCCCGAGGCTTATGCCCGTTTGTTAGCGCTTGCCAACATGACGCGCGCTGGTCTCCAGGCACGGGGAATTCTTAGTGACCTCACTGCCGGCAATCTTGGCAATCTGATTTCGGAGCTGCAGTTCCTGGTCCGCATTTCTGAGGCGGAACTCAATGGCACAGCAATTTCTGATGATGACTACTGGCATATGCTCTACTGGGGCGGTATTCTCGAGCAATTTACCCTGGCTGCTGCCGATAAGGATCCCGGAGTTGACCGACCTATCCTGGAAGACCAGAAAGCAGCCCTCATCGCAGACGTTGCTACCGGGCTCGCTCCAGATGACTCGCTTGTTGCCCTTGAAGAAGCCATTGGTCAACCTACGATGATTTATGTTGTTCTGCCCGGCCAGCCTACGCGCCTTGCAACCGGCGCGGTCTATAGTTACTACGAATTCCCGGTCCCTGTCAGTGGACGAATGACTGATGAACAGTGGCAGGCCATGACCGAAGCGGGCACGAACCCTGCTGCGCCGGACTGGACCAATCTATTCATGACTCCATGAGCTTTGAGGAGCACATGCAGAGCACGGGCAGCAAGCCGTTCCATTGCTTACGGCTGGCTGCCTGTTGGATAGATCGGGTCTGTCTCATCCTGCTTATCACTCTGTTGTTCGGGTGCCAGGACGGGGCAACTCCCATAGCCAGTATTGATCTGGCGCAGTCTGATTCCCTCACGCCGATTTCCACACCTGAGCCCTCGGTTACGGTGGCCCTATTGGGCGATGTGATGCTGGGTCGGGCTATTCATCCATCCTCTGAGACATTTCGCTATCTAAAACCATTCCTGGCATCAGCCGACATCGTGCTGGCAAACCTTGAATCGCCACTGACGAATGCGCCTGCGGAGGCAGAATCAGGCTATATGTTGTGCGCACCGCCCGGGCGGGTTAAATACCTGGCGGAAGCCGGTTTTGATTTAATGACGCTTTCCAACAATCATAATCTCGACTGCGGCGCCAGAGGACTGATCGAAACACAATCCACGCTGACAAGCGCGGGGCTCGGATTTATCGGCCCTGCGCCAGAACCGGTCTATAGAGTTATTCATGGAATTAAGTTGGCCTTTCTCGCTTTTGACGCCACAACCGAATTTCATAACCAAACTGCTCTCCAGGCCATTCGAACTGCGCGCGAAAAGGGTTTTATCGTTGTTACTTCTATCCATTGGGGCGCGGAATATCAAGCGGGTGCCTCGCTTGATCAGGAACAAGTCGCCGTCCAGCTTGCAGGTGCAGGTACAGCCGTAATTTGGGGACATCATCCCCATGTTCTCCAGCAGGCAGAGTGGATCCATGATGGAAAAACACTCGTGCTTTATAGCCTTGGTAATGCACTATTCGATCAATATGGATTGGAAAACACACGCCAATCTGCACTCGTACTGGTGACAGTTACGGCTAACGGGGTGCAAGGATTCAAGGTCATTCCATTCCTGATCGACGTACGAAACAGCCGCATTGTCGAGGCGGATGAGGGAAATGCGGCTGCAATATTGAGATACTTCAAGTAGTGAGTGATGCAATCTGTGATGAGCCGGCTGTTCAGTTCCCCAGGGCATCTTAGCGCAGCGGCAAATTCCCGGCATAGCCGGTCAGTTCAACGTACCCGTTCCCACGAGCAGGGGCGCCGTTACAATTCCCTTCAAAATGCACGGCGCCTTCCCAATAGGTGACTTCCGGAAAGCTGATTTCCTGGTCTGCCATCCATGGGTGGACTTCCAGCAGGCAATCGGGTTCATTGAGCCGGATCTTCCAGGCAGCAGGATATATCCCTTGCCGGTCGTGTGGACTTCGCCATTCGTCCAGTACGGTAATCTGGAAGTCGGTATTTTGCATGGGCTTTGAATCTCCACGTGTGACCATAAATGTCCCGCTGGATGCAGTCGAAATACTCCCATCCCGCTCACGCAGTTGGAAAAGCATCAAAGCTCGCCCGTCTTCAAATTGAAGAGAAAACCAGTCCCAGCCAATTTGATTCTCGTCCAGCCCGCCGGAACTGAATTCGTGATCATTCCAAGCCAGCCCGCTGACCGGGTAATCGACGCCATCCACCTGTACCGACCCCTGGGCGCGCAGGCGCGGCTGGCTATAGTAATAAGCCGCGTTGCTGAGATTTTCGCCTCCACGGCTATAGCCGTTCACGCCCTGCAAGACGACTCCCATTTCATCGGTCAGGGTCAGGTCAAGCTTGACTTGTGCTTGGGCCGCCTGCAATTGATAGACGCCTGGTGCATGCTCAGTAATGTTCCAATCCTCGAGCCAGATACGGAAAGGGTCAGCTTGGGCGCCGGCGAGCCCCGGTCCAGGGCGGGAATATCGTTCAAAGGCATAAAAATGCTCATTGGGGATATCGCTGATCGCAAAATGAGCAAAGTACAAGCTATGGTTGTACCACTTTGAATCAGTGGGAAGCACAACTGTTGGCGGCACCAGCCCCACTCGGAAAATTGTCAACTCGAAGCCAAAATGCCGCCCCTCCGGTGTTTGCAGGTTGCCGGTATAGTACCACCACTCGGTACGGAAATCTTCGTGGGCACCAAAGTCCTCAGGGAAGGTCAGCGGTCGTGAGCCATCGACAGCGGTAAAGCCAGCTGGAATATTTGTGTTGAGCCCCGCCACATCTGGCACTTGTACCTCGGCCGCAGGCACAGTTGGCGAGGCGCACGAAGTGAGCAGAAGAGTCAGGGCAACAAATAAAACGAAGAGCAAACGGCATGTAGATACAATCATTCCATGATTATATAATGCCCCCGGTCACACCCCCCCTGGCACCGCCCGTAGGGGCCAGGACAGGTGTG
>DATGYJ010000035.1:0-5492 GCA_035298105.1 Anaerolineales bacterium
ATGTTGATAGTGAGATCTATCATTGTGATTTTTGCAATATCCTTTGCAATTCTGACATAGTTAAGTTTGTCCGTTCATCGCGCAATAATGGAAGCCTGGCACGCGTGCGCCGTAGTTGGTTCAAATCGAGCTGGACAAGCGTCAGGGCCTCTTCGAAGTATGGACCCTGCACGAGCAACTCGCCATTGGGATCGTTGACCGTTGCCCCACCCCAGAAATGCAAGCCATCCTCATAACCGACGCGATTACAATGCACCACAAAGGAGGTGAACATACTGGCGTATGCCTTGCTGACCCGTTCCACCCAGCGTGCAGATTCGAGTTTTTCACGGTCAGTCAGTCCGCGGCCAGGTGACGCAGATGAGAAGAGCATAATATCGGCGCCGTCGAGCCAGAGCAAATAAGGAGGTGAGGCATGCCAGAAGTCTTCACAGATGAGCAAACCTGCCCGGCCAAAGCGCGTCTCAAACGAACGAACGCTATCTCCCCACGCAAAAAAACGCCCTTCATCAAATAAGCCGTAGGTTGGCAGGTAAACTTTGTGATGAACATGCAGAACCCGCCCCCCCGAGAGATAAGTGGAAGCAATGTAAAAGCGGTGACGAGAGTCTTCATCGACGAAGCCAACCGCGAGATCCAGATCCTCGCTCGCCTTCAGGAGATGCTTGAAAATGGGATCGTCTTCCCTGGGCCTGTGCGCCACCGTGGCGACCAGGTCCTGAACGACATATCCCGTTAGGGAAAGTTCGGGGAAAACAACAAGGTCAGCTTTTTGTTTTTTGGCTTGTTGGATATAGTCTAAATGTTTTTCAAGATTAGCTTCGACATCCCCGAGTTTCGTGGCGATCTGTGCGAGGGCAAGGTTGAGTTTCATCAGCCAAATCTTACCACTAAAAATCAGGGCATTGAGACCTAATAGGGCTTGATAGCCAGGGTTTTCAGGCCTTCCGGCGCATAAGTGCAGAAAGCCCTTTTGGTTTTTCCCCCAACAAATGTTGAATTACTTTCTCAATATTCCGGGTAAGCGACTCATCGGTTTTCATAGAGTTGAGATAACGCAGGATTTCCTTCTGACGCGAAAGTGGAAGCTTTTCAAAGGCCGCTTTTGCTTCCTTGTTTCTCGATAGAGCGCGGGCCAACTTCGGGTGTATTGGAACGAGGCGCGGTTCCGGATCGAACTCTATCTCCAGCGTGGCGTCGTCTCCCACATCAATTCCCGCATTCTGGCGCATCGGAGTATTTAGATATAACCTCCACGCGCCTTTATATTTCACAAGAGTCTGCTTAAAGCCTTTCCCATTGAGGGTGCCGCGGATGGGAATGGGCCCTGTCGATTTGCCAGCTTGCCGAAACAAATCGTTAAGCACGTCTTCGGGGACGGCTACATAGGGATTGATACCAATGATAAGGATCTCCGCGGTGAAGGACAGCATGTTTTATGTTTCGAGCATTTCTTTTAAATTGGCAAGCGCAGCGCTCCAAATCTGTTCAGATTCTTTCTTCTCTTCTTCCGTAGCATTATTATCCTGCGTGATCGTAACCTCAGTTTCCCCGTCCCTTTGTAACAGCTGGTAGGCAACGGTGTGATGGTTTTCGGGAGTGTCGGGCACACCAGAGAGCGGTGACCAGTGCGTAGAAACCAATTGTTTTTCCGGTTCGAATTCCAGAATGGTGCCTCGATCTTCAAAAGGCTTGCCTTGCCATTCCCCTCTATAAATAATGGGGCTGCCCACTTTCCAATCTGTGATCACATCTGTGTTAAACAGATACTGCTTGATGAGATCTGGCTTTGTGATGGCAGCCCATACCCTGGCCGGTGAGGTATGAATCGTTGTCGTGGCTTTTGCAATAAATTTCTTATTCATAGGTTCCTTTCGGGTAAATTACATAGTCTTTCTTTGGCATCGCAAAAGTGCTCCCTTCGCCGTCCCTCGCGCAGCACACTCGAAGGAGTGCGGCGCAGGCGTTCCCTGTAATCGCCGCCTCGAAAAGCCGCGCAGCGGTGGACGGCGGCGTCAGCGAGTTTTGCACCAGAAACGAGCTAGCGGATGTGAGCGCGTATCATCTCCAACAATTTGTCATCCCGCTCCGCCGTCTGCTCCAGCAGCGCCCGGAGCTCCTGCTTCTGCTGCACAAGCTGCTCGAAAGCAGCCCGCACCCTGGGATGAGTCATTCCCCCTTCATCATGCCGACCCATTGGCAAATCACGGTAGCCAGCCATCTCATCTGCAGTTGCCTGCAATTGAGCGGCGATCTGTTTCTGTGCCTTCGCAAGCCTTTCATAGGCAGCATACTCCCTGCGTGAGTTCTGATCGGTCTGATCGAGTGCTTTCATATGCGCTTCGAGGTTTTCAGCCATGGCGGCAATCACCTCGCCCAGTTTCGCAGGCAGGACTGAGTTCTCTGCCAGGCCTTTACCACAGGTCTGTTCTTCTGGTGTATTCATCTACTCCGGCCTCTCAGAAAGCTCTTTCATGATCGGTAAGACATGCTCCCATACTTCAGCAGACATCTCGCGATACTTCTCTCCGTCAGTCATCGCGGAAAAGTTGCCCTGCAAAACCTGAAGATCCGTTTGGCCGCGGCGCTCAGACAGTTTGTAGGTGATGCCATCTTCTTCCGTGACAGGCGGTTTCTCGCCACGAACATCAAACACCGTGAAACGCAGGAGTTTGTTTGGTTCCAGGGCTGTGACATTTCCTTCGACAATCACGTTGCCATCCGAGTCCTTCCAGAAGACCGGGCTGCCCATCTCCCAATCCGACTCGATATAAAACGGAGAGCCGCCATTAAATTTGGAGGCCCACTGACGAGTATACTCACGCCGCGTGAGCACCTCCCATACTTTGTCTGGCGAGGCATGGATTTCAATCGTTTTGTCAACAAACAACCTGGACATCGGGATTTCCATTTATCAGAACGAACCCCTGCTTTATTTGTTATATCTGTCACGCACCCGAGGTTTGTCAATTCGTCTGACTCCATTGGCATACATAGCCCGGGTAATTAAGCTTAATGTCGCTTTTCAATATGACAACCGTTACTCTTTGTGCAGCCAGCGTCATGCTACATTGAATGTGAAGTAATCATCTGAGTTTACAGTCAGAGAAAGCCTAACCGACAGCGTGACCCAAGGACGAACATTTATGGGTACAGACGCTTTTGGGCCAGCTTTCCTTTGGCTGTAAACTCTTTTCTTTTTGCTCTCACGACTTTTAGCAGACAAAGCTATGCATAACGTCAACCGTCCCCTCTTTCATGGTTACGTAAACAGCACCCTGGATAATGCGGTCCGGGTATGCCTGACAAATGGACGGATCGTGACGCTCACAATAACGCCCCTGGGTATTGAAGCCCAGCTTTTAGGGCAGAAACTTCGCATGCCGGAGGAATTACGCCAGATCGGCAACGTCTCCCAGCTGGTGAACTTCCTGCACTCACATCGTTTAAGCTTAATCGAGCAGGAAATAACTATAGAACGGCAATCTAATGGTGTTGCCCCTCAGGCGATCAGAACCTCTCCGCCAATTTCGTTCGACGACGTGTAAAAGGGTAACTGGAAAGGTGTTCACCTTACAGAGAAAGTGGAGGATGACATGGCTCTTTTTTATGGCAAGTTTGATGCCAACGCTTATTACGAGGCCAACCCCGAGGTAAAACAGGAGGGAATCAATGCTGAACAGCATTGGGCTCTCCACGGCATTGCACAAGACTGCCCAGGCTATATTGTTGGGGTCCCCCTCGGTGGGCAATTCGATCCAACCGGATACCTGAACTGCAATCCAGATGTCAGAAATGCTGGTACGGATGCAAAGGAGCACTACAAAGACTGTGGATGGATGGAAGGTCGCGATATTTGTCTATGGGTCGATGCTGTTTTCGAGCCCAGTGGGACATGGCTGCATCTTGCAAAACAAGGCGAGACCTTCTCCGTCACAGGCCCAAAAATAGTTAGATATGGCGCCGCAACACAATGGGTAACAAAGGAAATTTCAGGTTCGGGCCAATGTACTGTCGAGTTCTTTGGCATTGATCCAGCCTTTGGTGTCCTTAAGAACTGCCAGGTACTGGTCTCAGGACCCAAACCGGGCGTCACATGGTCCCGCATCGGCGCAGAAGGGGAAAACATCACCCTGGATGGCACGCGGACGGTCCGCTATGGAGCTGGAACACAGTGGATCATGAAATTGCTGTCCGGTTCGGTTGAATGCACCAGCGCGTTCTTCGGAGGTGATCCGGCGCCAAATCTTCCCAAGGTCTGTGAAGTACTGGAGCCGGATGAAATGCGCGGGACGTGGCAGCGTATCGCGGTCGAGGGGCAAAGGTTTTCGATCATCGGGGCACAGACGATCCGGTATGGCGAGGGGCAACAATGGATCACAAAAGTCCTGGCTGGCTTAGGCGAATGTACCAATGCGGCCTTTGGCGGCGACCCGGCGCCTGAAAGAGTTAAGTCTTGCGAAGCATGGACGCCTGCGCTTGAAGTTTCTCCCATTGCCGTCCTGGACTTTGATGGGCAGGATGACTACGTTGAGGTCTGCGATGCAAATACTCTCCTTGACGTCTTTACGATCGAAGCCTGGGTAAAACCTGACAAAATGCGCGGAGGCATTCTCTTGTGGGGAAACCAGAAAGGTCAGAGCATTGCACTTCGGCTTTCCGATCATGGGATCTCCTTCCGCTATCTGAGCAGCGATCTGCAGGTGATAAAACGGAACCTTGTCGGCAAATGGCATCATGTGGCAGTAACACGGGATGGAACTTACCGCTATATTTTTCTCGATGGACAACAGGTGGGAACGGATAAACGGCCGGACAAGCCCAAAAGAACCGGTAAACCCGGTAAGGCCAAGGGGGCTTATCCAGCGGCCAAATCTCCCTCTCAAGCCATGCGCACTCAAGTAGATGAGCGCGGAAGTGATAAACATCCTGAACCCGATTTTCGCATGGGGCACTATCGACGAATTCCTGCTCAGAAACTACTCGCCGAGCGCGTAAACTTTCAGCTAGGCTTGACATATAATGCGAATTATTTTGATGGGAATCTAGCCGAGATCCGTATTTGGGATCGAGCGCGCTCACAGGACGAAATCAAGGATGATATGGCGCATCGCCTGGTCGGTGATGAGCCTGGCTTGATCGCCTACTGGCGCTTGAACAACCGGGGAGAGACGAATGAGCGCATCCAGGGCGCTACCTGGCTGTTTGACGATAACCTTGAACACGTCATCGATCCAGCTTATTACTATCGTTTGACGACCATGTGGCAGGGAGATGGAAGATCACTGCATATCCTTAATGACGGACGCAACAATCTTCCGGTCCTGGCAGGCACTGGCGATTACGCCAGCCAATATTGGCGACTCATCCCGCTTGGAAAGAATTATTATCGCTTAACCAACCGCTGGCTGGGCCCACAAAAATCATTCGATATTGTCAATGATGGGGCCAATAATAATAGGCCGATTATGGCAGACAGCGGGGCCTACAGC
>DATGYJ010000036.1:0-2234 GCA_035298105.1 Anaerolineales bacterium
GGTGAGACACTGATTGCTGGCCCAATCCACGACCAAGGGGCCTTGCATGGGATTCTGGCCAAGATCCGCGACCTGGACCTGCACCTCCTCGCAGTCGTGTTGTCTACTGCAGAACCTAAAGAAAGTAAGAAATGAGATCGACCAATTGGAGATAAGTAAAAATGAAGACCGTGCTTTTATCACTTGGCATGTTTTTGCGCGTGATCGCTGTGCTGATTAGTTTGATCGCCGGAGGAGGAGTTCTCCTCATCGCCGGGTTGTTAGGAAAGCTTCGTACTCCAGAGGGATGAATATCTATAATTTGATAACTCCATCCACATTTCACCGCCGGAGATTGACCAATGACTCAGACCAAATATCGTCCGCATCAAGCCACATTCGAAAGAATAAGATAATGTCTGAAACTTCCAAACGTCCGCTTTTCCGGCGGATTCAAGCGCGCGTCATGAGCATCCTAAATGTTTTTATGCGACCGGTTCTGCAACTTCCCTTTTGCACTCCACTCAGCCAGCGGCTGATGCTGGTCTCGTTCAGTGGCCGCAAGACCGGAAAGTCTTACCGGCAACCGGTAAGCTACGTGCAACAGGGCAACACACTACTCACCCCAGGCGGGGGCAAATGGAAGTTGAACTTGCAAAATGGCGCGCCGGTGCGGATTCGATTGCGCGGACAGGATGTCCTTGCGCGCCCTGAACTTGTCAAGGATCTCGACGAGATCGAAAAGTTACTTGGAGTGATGACAGCCGCGAATCCAAGCGTAAATGCGTTCGTCGGCATCCCCAAAGGACCCGATGGCCGGATGGATCACAGTCGTCTTGAGACGGCAGTACGCTACGGCTTTCGTATTGTCCGGTGGCACCTTGTTGAGGAGCCGCACTGATGGAGCAAATATTGACCTGCTCTTCCCATGTGACGCGCGGGGATTCATTGATAGCAAGGAATTGTAAATCGAGAATGATTGCAAAAGGAGAAACAAGATGGAAACAATGAAAGCGCGAACGCGATTATTTCCATATAAGGTGGCGACTATAGCAGGTCTCGTCGTGATGGCGCTCGGACCGGTCGCCACCATGCTACTTGACGAGAGGTTCAACGCAATGGGTTTGATTTTTGTACTGATCCCGCTTGTCATGGTTGGTCTGGTACTCACAGGAAATCGTTGGCTCATAATTGTCGTGGTTGGGGTCAGCGCTCTCTTCCTCGCCGGAGGTCTCCTGTCGCCAATCGTACAGACTCGACTTGCGAATCCCACCGCGACTGGGTATTTCATTTTGGAATTGATCCGTCTTCTGGTAATCATCATGGTCATCGCGACTGGGCTAGGCTCATTGGCCGTAAGATCGGTAAATCATACCGGCAACCGATGAGCAATGACTTCCTGCACATTGCGATGACATTGGTGATAACACTTGCTCCGGTCTGACTTGCATCGCTAAGAGGTTGATAAGCTCGTGAATACATATGTATGATATTCGTGAGGTGATATGAATCTTCTAAATAATAAAGTAGCTTTAGTAACTGGCAGCTCGCGCGGCATTGGTGCACAGATCGCTAAGCTGTTTGCGCAAGAAGGAGCAAAAGTAGTCCTGCACGGAAGGGACACAAATGCGATGTCTTCCGTGCAAGCGGAGATTGAAAACGGTGGCGGGAAGTCAATCTGTGTAACCGCCGACGTGACGAAATTTGACGAGATTGAATCAATCCGCAGCCACATCGAAGAGACATTTGGTCCGGTTGACATTCTGGTCGCGAACGCGGGACAAAATCTGGTTATGCCCGGTCCCTTTGAAGAGATTAGCGAGGAAGGCTGGCGCGCCACAATCAATGTCAATCTCACAGCAACATTCCTGACCCTCAAGAGTTTTCTGCCAGGCATGAAGGAACGAAAAGCGGGCAATATCATCACGATTTCCTCAGCCGCTGCCCGCAGACCCACTTCAAGATCCCCTATCCCGTACACTGCCGCAAAAGCTGGCATACAAATTATGACGCAGGTCGTCGCCACTCAGGTTGGTCCGTATGGCATCCGGGCCAATTGCATTACTCCCGAGACGATCCTCACCGAACGTAACCAGCAGTGGATACCCGATGAACAGAAACGGTCCCTTATGGAGATACATCCCATCAAGCGACTCGGCACGCCGGAAGATGTTGCAAGCGCAGATTGAAAGTGGTGGCGGGAAGGCAATGTGCGTAGCCGCTGACGTGACGAAATTTGATGAGATCGAATCAAT
>DATGYJ010000037.1:0-9125 GCA_035298105.1 Anaerolineales bacterium
ATGCTCAGCCAGATTTTGGCCCGTTGCGATCCCCAGCTTGGCGGAGAGCGATTGGATCAGCATGGCCATCAAGTTGCTGGCGACGATGACCCACAAAAGTTGATAGCCAAATTTCGCACCGCCTTGAATGTTGGTGGCAAAATTACCAGGATCCATATAAGCAACGCAGGCGATAAAGGCCGGTCCAAGAAACGGCATGAGCCGCGCCAATCCACTCTTCTTGCTCTCACCGGTCAAGACATCCGTCGCAGATCGAACGGTCCGGTCTTCCTTTTTGATAATAGGCGTAACTGTCGTTGGTTTCATCTTATGATCCTAACTTTGGGAAAAAGCGGCCCGTATGTTTCATGTATTCGTGATACTCATTGCCGAATTTTTCAATGAGATTGGCTTCTTCTCGGGGCGTGCGGACGGCCATCGCGATGAACGTCAGGATCCCCAATGCGGCGATAAACCAGTTATCTGCCATCATCCCAAAAGAAATGAACAGGGCTGAGCCAACCGTGTAAAGCGGATGGCGAACCCAGCGATATGGTCCGCTGGTAACAAGGATGTGTTGTTTGCGGGTCGCGCTGGTGGGGGTAATGCCGCTTCCTATACTGCTGAACAGCCAGTAAATCAAGCCGGCACACAGAATACCTGTCCCAACGCCCAACCAGCGTACCCATTCTGGCAGCCCAATTTTGGACCAGGCCATCCAGAAAGGATTGAGCAGGTAGATCAAAGGGCTGAGCCAAAGCACCGGCCCAACGATCTTAATGATTGTCATCAGCACTGGACCATCCACGTTACGAGGGATTTTTTCTCCACTGTCTCTGTCTGCTTTGCGACGGAAGTAGGCGGAGATACCGACACTTGTCAAAAGAATCACGCCGGCAAAAATGCGCAAGATGTTTTCGTTCATTGTTGTTTCCTGACTTTCTTGTCTGAGGGATAGTTACCAGATATAAGGGATGAGACGATATTTCACCTGTCTCATGTAGAGATCATAGCCTGGCAGTTCTTTCTGTAATGTGCGTTCTTCCAGCACCGCCCGCTGCGCAAGCACGATCACAAAAACCAACCCGAAAAGAACTCCGTACCAGGAACCGAGCAGCAGGGGCGTCCCGATCATAAAGGGAAGGAAGGCGGCATACATCGGATGGCGCACATAGTGATAAGGCCCCGTCGAAACCACTCTGTGCCCGCGCTCCGCTTGAATACGTACCACCGTTGATAAATAGGAATTTTCCCGAAACGTCAGGAAAAAGAGATAGAAGGAACATAACAGGATCAAAGCTCCAACGGCTTGCAGCCCGAGAGAGACAGGCGACCAGTGAAAACGCGCGGCGTCGAAGGATATGAAGGCCAACCAGACAAAGGGGAAGAGCAGGAACAAAGGAAAAATTACCTTATCCCATCCTTTCTGATCGGGTTTCCTCAGGCTCAGTCGCTCTTGTAGTAAATCGGGGTCGTGCCTGAATAACCAGGCATTGACGCCCAGGTAAAAGCCCAAGAATAACGCCAGGTAGATCCAGCCGGCAGACCAGGTAAGGGTGCCAGCAGGAAGAAACAAGACCAGTGCAAGAATCACCAAAAAGCCGATAGACTGCACTACGAATAGTTTTAAATTGATTTGCATCGTTTACCTCATTGAATGATACTGACCGTGATACACGGTGAATTGATTAAAATTGAGATCGTTTCCATTTCTTGAGCGTCACGCTTCTGCGTCCGGGGCCTCGCAAGCGTGGCCTACTTTTCCTCGACAAAGATTTTGCCGGTGATATTCAATCCAAGCACAAATGACTTACGCCCGGTTTTGATCGTCAGGTTGTGATCGAAGGGTGAATAGTCCTTCACTTCAATCTGTACGCCCGGGAGAAGACCCAGCCCATTGAGATGGCGCAACAGCTCTGCGTCAGAGGCCTTGACACGTTTGATCGTCGCCTTTTGAGGCGGGCGCAGGGCGGAAAGCGGCATTGAATGATCGTGCGGCATTCTCAGATCGGCAGTCGGGATGAGTTCTCCGTGCGGGTCACGGACGGGATGACCCATCGCGGTGGCAATGCGTCTTTCGAAATCCTCGGAGATAACATGCTCAAGTCGCTCGGCCTCTTCATGGACTTCATCCCAGGAATAGCCCAGCGTTTGGACAAGCCAGGCTTCCAGCAAGCGGTGATGGCGGATCACTTCCAATGCGGCTCGCCTGCCTTCCTTCGTCAACATCACACCCTGGTGTTTTTGGTATGTAACGAGGGCGGGCTTGGCAGAGGCAAGCTTCTGCACCATGCCTGTCACAGAAGGCGGGCTGATATTGAGTTTCCTGGCGAGGGCGTTGGTGCTGGCACTTTCACCGCTTTCTGTTAATTCATAGATATTCTTCAAATAATCCTGGATTGAAATTGTGAGAGTTTGTTCCATTCAAGAAATCCCAATTTTGGAGTCCAGAAGCGTCACCTGCTTTTGGATCCACTACTTAATAAGCAGTCCTGTCACCCAGAGCAATAACATACCGGTCAACACACCGCTGAACACGGTCATCGGCATGGACGCGCGGGCTGTATCTCTCTGAATGAGCTTGGCAATTTCATAGACCACCTCGAAGATCGCGCCAGTGCCGATCGCAAGGAACAATACGGCCAGGAAAGGCGAGGGAGTATAGCCGCCGACCCATGCCCCCAGGATGGCTGGACCGCCGCCGATCAGCCCCATCAAGGCCAGCCTGGCGAGGCTCGGTTTGTCGCGTAGAACAGGGGCAATAATGCCCAATCCTTCCGTAATATTTTGAATGATGAAACCGACGACCAGGAATGTGCCTAGCGCGATCTCGCCGACGTTATATGCCGCGCCGATGGCAAGTCCTTCGCCGAGATTGTGGAAACCAATGCCGATTGCGATCATCAGCGCAATCGCGAGGCGGCGTTCCGTTTCACTGCCTGTGATCTCAGTTTGTCGCTTTGAGATCGCGTCAAGCAACAGGAACGTCGCGACCGCCCCAATGCCGATCAAGCCGATGCCTTGAAAGGCAGAAGGTACTTCTGCAGCAACTTCCAGCGCTTCAGCGATAGTGTCGAGGCCAAGGAAGATCAGCAGACCGGCTGTGGCAGCCATGAGAAAGGTCATTGTGCGGCGACCCAATTGGCGCAAGGCCGGAAACCAGAAGATGCCCAGAAAGACGGGAATCACGCCGACATATAAGCCGATCAACGTGAAGCTTAAAAAAGTGTGCTTGGATGGCTGGGGCGTCTCAAAGGCAACTGGGATATCCACATGGAAGGGAACTGAATTCTTGCTGAAAATGGTAATCCCATAGGCTTCCCCCTGGATCCAGGCGTAATTGATATGAATATTGGCGCGGCCGAGACGTGGAATTGTTGAGCTGGGGGTCACGGTAAATGGCATCACCGCGTCATTGATAATGACAGAGGCGATTTTCAGTTCGTCAGGCCCTGTATTGCGGATATGAAGATCGATGTTATTGCGCTTGAGCACATAATTTTCAACGTTTAGGTTTTCCACTGGCGCAGGAGATTCGAGCCGGAGCCCACCACCGGTGGAGAGGAAAAGGACGATCACGCCAGCCAGCAGGAGGATGGGAATAAGGAGCAGGCCGAAGGTGCGAAAGGTCAGGCGTTTTGTCACAGGTTGCGAGGTTGGTTGAGTCATCAGTTACCTCTAAGCCATCACTTCAAACATGCCATTCCAGCCAAGTTCGGCAAACTCGGTTACGTGGGCGTGGAACATGTACATGCCGGGGTATTTGTAACTAAATTCAAGAATGCCACGTTGGGCCTGTCCCTGAATAATCGTATCTGTGAATTCACTCGGAATAAGGCTGGTGCCGGTGGGGTAGTAGTCAAAGAAATTGGCGTGAAGATGGAAGGAGTTGATCAGATCAAATTCCAGGATATTGACGAGATAAATGCGTATCGTTTCGCCGACCCTGATCTGGATCGGATGATTCTGATAATGAAAGGGAATCGCGTTGACCGCGTAAAAGTCATTTGCATTGTCGAAGTCCACATCGATACCATTCATCACCATGACCATTTCGCGGTCAACCGGTGGACGCCCGTCTTTTGGATCGACGATGAATGCGCCATATAGTCCTTTGGCAATATGACGTGCCAGGGGAAAGACATGACAGTGATAGAGATGAAGACCGAATGGCTCCGCATCAAACTCGTACGTAAAACTGTTGCCCGGTTCGACCAGGCCGCCTGGTCCCGTACCGGGTACACCATCCATTTCGCCAGGATGGAATCCGTGAAAGTGCATCGAATGGGCATGGTTACTTCCATTGCTAAAGTGAATGCGAATGCGGTCGCCTTCGGTGGCTCGCAGTGTAGGGCCCGGGATTCTGCCGTTGTACATCCAGGCAGAAAATTCAATCCCAGGAATGACTTCAATATTCTTATTGAATGCAACGATTTTGTACTCCCGCAGGATCTGTCCATTCGGCAGTGTGGATACTTCGCCGTAGTCGAAATCTGTCAGAGTTTCGGTTGGGTTAAAGCCATTCTTTGCATGATCTACTTCACCAACCGTGCCGGGCAAATCACCATGCCCGCCTTGTTGCAGGGCATGAGACGGATGAGCTTCACCTGGATCTTCAATAGCATGCTCGTGCTGCTTTTGCGACAAGGCGGTCGCCCCCGCGGTACCCAGGACAGCCAGACTCCCCACTTTGAGAAAGTCTCTTCGGGATAAAGGCTTCATTGATTCTCCTACGGCTAAAGTAAAATTTAGTCTTGCCTAAATATTTTAGACGAAAAATAGAACCGCGTCAAGAGCAGCGGTTCTATTCTTGGCGTATGGGCAATTTAATGGCGATGAAGGCAGGACAAGCCTGACGGAATTATTTTCTTGGCTTCAACCATTTTCCACCTGATATTAATGAGATCAATACAAATGCAATTGCAATCCATGAGAATGCAGTTTGATCAGTGGCAAAGCCAATCATCAGGAATATCATTCCAAGAATGAGAAAAATCACAGAGGCACGTTTGCGCAATTGTTGTTTCGTCATAGGATGATTATAAATACAAATCAAAGATTGTTGCATATGGTTTCACACATGTTTTACATCATTGGTTCATTCAACAATTTATGAGTCGAGTAATAAATGAAATCTTTTTTTAATGTTCAAAGTATTGTTATTGGATAAGTTTGTGTCATAATAAGAAATGTGATTTGCATTTCGGCATATCAATAGTATGTTTATATGTAAGCATGAATATCTTTAATCAATAAAGAGGTGAATGATGCGTATTTGTATCCTTACAGATGAAGATATCGAGGATTTCGATCCCGCACCCTTTATGCAGGGATTTGATTGGGAGATGGTCACGATGACTGATCCCGTGATGGATGTTCTGCGTGAATTGGATGCGCGGGATGAATTCGATATCTATTTGAATCTATGTGAAGGCCATGAAAAGAATGAAGATGCAGAGTGGGACTATCAAGGCGTCGATGTGGTGAGAGCGCTTGAAGAACTTAATCTGCCCTTTACAGGAGCTGATTCAAGGTTCTTTGATCCAACGCGCGAAGAGATGCAGGCTGCAGCAGAAGCCCATGGAGTCAACTTCGCGAAAGGATACCGGGTCAGATCCGTTGAAGAAGCAAAGAGACTTGTTAAGAATCTACGCTATCCGATCATGGTCAAGCACCCGAAGAGTTACGGGAGTACCGGGATGTTCCGTGAATCCCGCGTAGATACCCCTGAGCAATTGGTCATACAGGTCAAACGTGTTTGCAGCGAATTTGGCGCGGCCCGCATGGAGGAGTTCATCGTTGGGAAAGAATACAATGTCCTTGTGATGGACAACCCTGATGATTTCGATCATCCCATCGCCTATCCTCCTGCTGAATTGATCTTTCCCCCTGGGGAAGAATTCTGGCATACCGATGTGAAGTGGGATTACAACGTGCCCTTCGATTTCAAAGAGGTCACGGATCCTGAGCTGGTTGCGCCTCTGCATGATATTGCGATTCGAATGTACAAGGCAATGGATGGTGTGAGCTGTGGACGTTGTGATGTCCGCATGAATGAAAAGGGCGAGCTGTTCATTTTAGAGATCAACCCGAACCCTGCCATCATGCTCAAGCCCGAAGAATACGGCCCCGCGGATTACATGATCCTGTACGATGAAGGCGGCTATAAAGTTTTCTTTGACCGCCTGATCCAGGTTGCATTGGCACGCTACAAAATGAAGGCAACCGCCGAATAGTTTCTAGCTGAGTTTCCCCTGGATTTCTTTGCTCTGAAATGGAGAAGGCAGTCATTCCTGCAACTGCCTTTTTCATTGTTTCTATAGCGCTTCTCCCCCTTCAGCCAAAGCAGCATCGATTCCGCGTATCACACATACAAATCATTAAAGTAATTGACCAGGAACACATTGCAGAGTTCATCGGGCAGCGCGTCGAGCACTTCATTGATAAATGCCATCTCGCTCGGAAGCTCTGTTCCAGTGAGACCAGCGCTCGCTGCGAGTTGGCCGAATGCCGATTCAGGATCAGGGCTTTGCAGCGCGGCACTTACCATGGCGCGGATGGCGTTGCTATCTATGGGCACACATTCTTTGACAATTTGCACACATTCGCGCAAGTCCTTGAGCAATGCGTCCACATTGTGGAGCGTGCCCTGATTGACAGAGAGATGTAAATTGCGAGGAGTCAGTGGGGTGGAGAACTGTCCTTGAATGTACCAGCCACGTTTGCTCATTTCGTCTGCAAGCTGATACACATTGAGGCTATCTGACTTGAATGAAAACATACACATGGCGGGTTTACCGAGCACCTGTAAATCTTCTATCGCATTCACGCCCTCCATCAATTTCTGCGTAGCATCCTGAACTTCTTTGACTATTTTCTTGTAACCCTCTTCGCCGAGGAAATTCAAGATCGCCCAGGCACCTGCCATGGGCCCACCACTCTTTGAGCTAAGCAGGGTGGGATTGATCAGTGTATATCCGGTAGTGTCGGTGCAGGCAAAGATTTGATATTTGCGGATATCCTTACTGCGATACATGATCACGGAACAACCTTTGGCTGCGTAACCATATTTATGAAGGTCTGTTGAAATCGAGGTCACGCCTGGAACAGTGAAGTCAAAATCAGGAACCCCATACCCAAGCTTGCGCATGAATGAGAGATGAAGCCCGCCCACACAGGCATCCACGTGGAATAAGAGATTCTTTTCCTGTGCAAGCTTGCCGATTTCGGCAATCGGATCCAATACACCTTGTGAATAACCGGGCGCAGAGGCGACCAACAGAATGGTGTTAGGGGTGACGGCAGCACGCATATCCTCTGCACGGACGCTGAAGGTCACCGGATCAATATCTACCAGTACGGGCTTGACGCTCAAATAATGAGCAGCTTTGTGGAACGCAGCATGCGCCGTCTTTGGCAATATCATTTCAGGTTGTGTGATCTCGGGATGGGCCGCGCGCGCTTTGTCTCGGGCAGTTTTTACGGCGAGCATGATGCTTTCCGTGCCACCCGAGGTGAGATGACCAACAGCATTTGCATCCCCCCGCAAGAGATTGATCACCGCACGCACAACGTCCGTTTCAAGTTTGAGCAGGGAGGGAAACACGGATGGATCGAGCCCGTTCTCAGTGAGGAAAGACAGGTACGCTGCTTGCGTGATTTCCGCCGGATCTTCACCAGGGTTATATACATAGCACCAGACTTTTCCCGCCTTCCAATCCATGTCGCGGGATTTGAAAGCTTGTAACGTGGCGAGGATTTCTTCTTTCGAAAGACCTTTTTCGGGGATATACATGTTTGTTCCTTTGAGTTACAGATTCCGCCATACATACGAGCTCTGGCTGGCAAAGCCGGATCGAAGCGAAAGTTCAGACCAAAAAGGAAAGAAGTCTGAGGACTGATTTGATTTAGTCGTCGGCTGGCACGGGCGCAACCACCTGTGACCCGCGCCCTAACGGATAGCGCCACATGCAGACCGCGGTGATCAATGTCGCAATAATGGTTGTCCCGCCGATCATGAAGCGGATGCCATTGATTGCGCTGGCACTCTGGATTGCTTCCCCTGAGATATAACCCGCGGCGGACATGACCGAGGCAAATAAGACACCCTGGGCAGAGAATGCCAGCTTGGTGATGCCACCATTCATACCAAAGAAAATCCCTTCGCGGCGATAGCCATGTTCCTTTTTGGCGTCATCGTCAATCACCTCAGAGATCACAGGGAAGGGCAGGATCGTGGAACCTGCCAGCCCTGGTGCAACCAGCAGAGTGCCCGCCAGCCCGGAAGAGAAGTCCTTGGCGATCATCATCAGGAACAGACCGGGGATAAAAGCCAGGGCCGCGATGATCCAGGTACGGCGATAACCGAGCCTGAGCACAATTGGTCGCCAGATGAGCAAACATGGAATGGTAAGCAGGATCGCCAGGCCCAGTAGAATTGCCTCCGCATCGCCTGGACCCAGCTTTACGCCAAATACATTGACTGGCGCCTGGATGCCCAAGGCATACTTGCGCCAGAATGGGAGCATTGCAGCGAGTGCAAGCCAGATGTATTCCTTGGCGATATTTGCTCCCAGAAACCAGCGGAAAGGAATGCTTGAAAGGACAATCTTCAACGATTCACCCATGCCAAGCTGGACCTCTTTATCATCAATGGGGGTCTCCTTGATGCCGATCATCGAAATTAAATAACCGACACCAACCAGCACGCCCATAATAGCTCCCATCCAGATGTAGCCGACACTTCCTGCCAAAATGGGGGCGAGGATAAAAGCTAAAAGCAGGGCAATCGTCCCGAGAATTTCACGTACCGTGGAAAGGTCGACCCGATCGCGCACAGTGGGTGCCACCTCAGGGAAGAGTGAGTTATAGGCAATGAAGGTCAGGCTGTAGATCGTATCGAAGATGAATAAGATCATCAGGAAGTAGGCAGCCAATAGCCAGGCCGGCTTCCCGGGAGGGGTCCAGAGGAAAAAGAAGGCTATTCCAAGCGGGATGGCGCCAAAGGCAACATAAGGGATGCGCCGTCCAAATCTCGAGCGCGTGCGATCAGATAACTGCCCCATTAGTGGATCGTTGATTGCATTCCACAGTCCATAAATCGTCCACAAGATGCCGGCGGTGGCGGCATTCAAGCCGAGGATATC
>DATGYJ010000038.1:0-22145 GCA_035298105.1 Anaerolineales bacterium
TGGAAAAACATTACTCGCGCGTGCCATGCCGGGCATTCTGCCTGAGATGAGCATCGAAGAGTCTCTAGATGTCACCCGCATTTATTCCGTGGCGGATCAGCTTCCAGCAGGAACGCCGTTGATCCGGCATCGCCCTTTCCGGTCGCCACACCACACAATTTCGCATGCAGGCTTGGTCGGCGGCGGGAATATTCCCAAGCCCGGAGAAATCTCGCTGGCGCATCGCGGCGTTCTGTTCCTGGATGAATTCCCCGAATTCGGCACCCGCGTCCTCGAGGTTATGCGCCAGCCGATGGAAGATAAAGTGGTCACCATCAGCCGTGCCAAAGGATCGCTCACCTTCTCGGCCAACTTTCAATTGATCGCGGCCATGAACCCGTGTCCCTGTGGGTACTATGGGGATTCACAAAAACCCTGCAGCTGCGCACCGGCGCTGGTGACGAAATATCAAAAGCGAATCTCGGGGCCATTGCTTGATCGGATTGACATCCACATCGAAGTGCCGCGTGTGGACTACGAAAAACTGAGTGGAGATCGATTGGGTGAATCAAGTGAATGTATCCGTGCCAGGGTCCAAGCCGCCCGAAATATTCAACAATCCCGATTTACCAATTCCCAATTGACCAACTACCAATCTGCCAATCACCAATCTACCGACATCGTCTGCAACGCCGACATGCGCGTGGGCGAGATCCGGCAATTCTGCAAGGTCCAGGAGGAGGGTCAACGCTTGATGCGCTCGGCGATGACGCAGCTCAATTTGTCGGCGCGGGCGTATCACCGTATCTTGAAGCTGGCGCGCACGATTGCGGATTTAGCTGGGAGTGATGAAATCCAATCCGTGCATCTGGCGGAGGCGTTGCAATACCGTCCGAAGTTAATGTTGGGATAGATGGTGGTAACCTCTCGTTATTTGCTGTTATGCGAGCAAGGATCAACCCACACCATCGGCAAGGATGCTCAGGGGAATCAACAAGATAGGGTCCCCGTCGCCCCGCACTTCATAATCGAACTCCCAGTTGTCAACTAGCAGGCGATTCATGACCCACCTCCAAGAAAGATTTTGGAGTTTTCTGCCGAGCTTAGTGCATCACTAACCAGCCTACCTCACTGGCCAGGAGTCATACTTCCCCGCCAGCGTAGCCCGCAGCTCGGCTTCAGAGCGACCCGCGGCAAGCCCTTCTCCGAGTTCACGGAAAAAGCCTTCGAGGTTCGCCGGGATCACAAAGGCGAGCGCCCGCGCCCCCTCACTGTGCTTGAAAGCATGAGGGGTACCCCGAGGAACGAAAACCAGCGAGTCCGCGGGTGCCTCGACTTCCTCTATGCCTAGAGTGAACGTATAGATACCCTTGATAATATAAAAACACTCGTCGTGGTTCTGATGCACATGAGCGGGTGGGCTTCCTGGTCCCTCTAGTTCGACCACCTCGAACGCACCGTTGGTCTGGGCTGATCCTACTTTGAGTCTCAGGCCAGACATCACGAGAATCTGACCCTCTCCTGATTTGGAGAGAAACGGGTTTTGAACCATATTCGAAGCCATATATATCTCCTATTAGTACCTGAGCAGCTTCCATTTGAAAATATGATAGAGAGAGTGAGTGAGAGATGGCTCAAACCGTCAGCGACAACACTCAATGGAATCAGCAGGAACGGTTCTCCATTTTCCTGGATGTGATATTCGATTATTGCACGGTCAACTTTAGGGTGTTGCTTGATTCACCTCAGCCGCTGGAATGGCGCCGAGCTGCCGCAGCATCCCGAACACGTCAAATCCCGACCAGCACTCCGCCAATCTGCCGTTGGCATCGTGGCGGAAGATGTCAATCACTTGCACGCTGATCCTTTTCCCCGTTGGCATGATAGTTTTCCCATGACTGTGGAAGATCCCGCGGTGTGTGCCGGTGATCATCAAACGCGTTACAGTCCTGTCCCTTTCCGCGATCTGATCCTCGACCGTGATGCAGACATCAGGGAATGCCGCTCGGAACGCCGAGATGATCTGCTTCGCGCTTTCCCAACCGGGTGGCGTGCCAGGGGGCGAATGAAAGATGACGTTGGGCGAGGCGATTTCCTCGATGATGTCGAGGTTGCCTTTGTTCCACATTTCCTCAATGAATCGCCGATAATTAGCTTTATTTTGTTCAGTTAACATCGTAATTCTCCTGATCTCGTTTTTCTTGTGCCCATCATAGCAGTAACATTTCGCCATGCCATCATGGCAAACATGTATATTTACGTATGCCGGGTATGTAAAAAAGCCCCGCCCTTCCGAGGAAGGCGGGGCATCATCCTAGCATGAGCCGCTATCTGCCCAGTCCCTTTTCTACCGTCCAGACAGCGATTTGCGTACGGGAATTGAATCCCAGTTTTGAAAAGATATTTGCAATGTGACGTTCGACTGTGGTTTCACTAATGACGAGTTCGTCCGCAATTTCGCGATTCGATTTGCCCTGCGCGACCAGCACGGCAATCTCGCGTTCGCGCGCTGTCAGTCCGCCGAATTCTTTTTTCGCGATTCGGCGCGTCGTGAGTGCAGGCGCAACAGGGATCGTTGCCAACGTTTGCTTGACAAAATGATCGCGCAATGCGGCATCGGGAACATTGTTCGCCAATTCCTGAATAATCGTTCGAGCAGTAGAAAATTCACGGACTGCGTCAGTGCGCCGTCCCATCGCGCGGTACACACCGCCCAGATCGGCATGTAACCGCCAGAGCATTGGACGTTGCCCCTGCCTGAGCGCGACTGGCAGTGTGCCCTGCAATTCAGTTTCTGCGTCCTGCATCCGACCTGTTAAAGCGAGCGCCCGAGCGTGCAGGCGCGAAAGATAGGGAACAGCATGAGGTCCGTACTGCGCGAGATTCACTGTGGAGGCGAGCAGCCGCTCGACGATTTCCAGCGCGCGGTGTGGATTGCCCTCCGCCAGTTCCAATTCCGCGCGCCCGCTCCACAATCCCCGCAGAGGCATCGTCATCCGACCTTCTGGATATTCTGCAGGAAGCGACGTATCCATCAGCTCTTTCGCCCGCACCAAATCATTTTGTCGGACTAATACTGTTGCGAGCCGCGCTGTCGCAGCGAGGATGAGAAGCCCAGAGCCAAGCTCTTGCACCAACGCGAGCCCCGATTCGAGATGCCGTCGCGCCGCTGTGAAATCCAGGAGTCCGATCAGGACTTGACCGAACGTAAGCTGGAGACGGGCAACCAGCTCGCGATGTCCAATCGCTTCTGTGATTATTTCTGCCCGATTGAGCCACTCCAATGCACGTGCGTAATCGCCGGTCTGACACAGACTGCTAGCCCCTGGGATCAAAGCTCGCACCTCGCCCTGGTCCCAATTGAAACCATGCGCGATCTGGAGCGCCTCTTCGCTCATATCCGCCAATTGCCGATAGTTCAGTTCGCCCAAAACCTCGGTATCAAAGTTTGCGAGGGAGGCGAGATTCGTCAGCGTATTTACGAGCGCCTGGCGATTATCCACTTCACGCAAGATGGGAATGGCTTGTTGGAGATACGCCATGCCCTGAACGAGTTCGCCAAGCTGGTTACTTACGATGGCCAAGAGGTCCATGGTGCGCGCTATGCCATGCCGATCATTCAACGCTCGGAACAGAGATAACGCCTCTTGGTGGAATGGCAGCGCCTCGAGCGCGTGCCCGCGATTCACATGCCAGTTGCCCACGCGGTTGAGCGTCTGTGCCAAAATAGATGAGTCGCCAAAAGTGCGTGCAAATTCCAACGCCTGCTGATAGTACTCGCCAGCACGTTCGAGGTCGCGCGACTGCCACAAAAACCCGAGGTCTATCAGCGATTGCCATTCGTCAACGCGATTTGTGCTCTGGCGTGCTAAGTTCAGGATCGCCTCATCATCGGCGCGGGAACCATCAAAGTCGCCTAAAAGTTCACGAGAGTGCGCCCGGCCGCGCAATGATGACAGCGGTGTCGGAATGACAAGTTGCTGTGCGGCGTCAAGCGCGTGTGTAAAATGTGTAATGGCTTCACGCGGCGCGTACAGAGCTTGTGCCTGCTCCCCAGCGCGCTGCGAATACTCCATGGCTTTCTGCCAGACTCCGGCCCGGGAAAAATGGTACGCCAGTTCCGCGGCTGCGGCATCCGTGCGCGTTCCAACTGAATGCTCTAGAGCTTCACCTACCGTTTGGTGTAATGCTTTGCTCTCACGAAGCATCAGCATTGCATAGACTGCATCGCGTGTCAGTGCGTGCTTGAAAGCAAATTGGTCTACCGATTCCTGTATAACCAAATTGGCACGGATCGATTCTTTCAATGCCTGTAGAAGTTCCTGTTCGTCTTGAACCGTTATTTCCTGCAGGAGCCCAAAGTCGAACCGCTGTCCGATCACCGAAGCAGAGATTAGTACATTTCGAGTCATCTCAGGAAATTGTTCGACTCGCCCTTGAACCATCCTCTGAATGCTGTGAGGAACCTGCAATTCATTTAAAGTTTTCTGCTGCAATAACTCATCAATATGGCCTTCTTCTATCAGGCTTTTCAGGACTTCTTCCACAAAAAACGGATTCCCATCGGTGAAAGCCATGGCGGCATCTACAAAACTAGCGGAGATTTGATGTTGGGTTTCCAATGCTGTGCGTGCCATTTGCTCCACCTCATCGCGGTTGAGGGACTTGAGCCTAATTTCCTGGATTAGCCGTTCACGGTTTAGCTCCGAAAGCAGGCGCGTTAGCGGTAGAGACGGTTCCGCATTTCGATACGTGCCGACAAGCATGAGTGGTTGATTATGAATACGCCGAACGAAATATTGGAACAACTCTAGACTCACCGCATCGCTCCAGTGCAAATCTTCGAGGATGAAAAGGACTGGATCTATTGTGCTCAGAGAAGAGCCAAATCGTGTGAACGATTCGAACAAACGATATTTTTCTGCTAGAGGCTCAAGAGGCGGCGTAGGTTGTATCTGTGGAAGGAGCAAAGCCAACTCGGGAAGAAGTTTCATGAGCTCCGGTGCGAGTGGACCGAGAAGCTCCTCAATATCTAGGGCGTTAAGTGACCCGAAGAAGGCGCGTAGTGCATCAATCCATGGCGCATAGGGGAACGAGACGGCTTGCTCAAAACAATACCCTTCTAGAATTGTAAAATTTTCTGAAGTTGCCCACTGTCTGAGTTCCTCGATTAAACGGCTTTTGCCAATCCCTGCTTCACCCGTCAGTAAAATACAGCATCCGACACTCCCACGCGCAGCATGTAATGCTTTCTTGAGCGTGTTTAGTTCTTGCTCTCGTCCAATCAAGACTGACACGGTAATAGACCTATTGAAAAAACATATTTACAAGAAACGTCGACAATTAGTTATCATTTAACTGTGAGTCGAATATCTCGAGTATTCTATCAAAGTTTTGCCTTTTGCTTTAACGGATGCACATTATTCATAATGAGTTCAACTTCTACGGAGTTCATAGGTTATTTTGCACAAATCGATGTCATTTCGGGGAAACATCAACTGAAAAGTTGATGGTCTTTCGTTCATAACATACTTCTCGTTGGAAGCCCTGGCGCCGGAAAAACATTACTCGCGCGCGCCATGCCGGGCATTCTGCCCGAAATATTCAACATGCCCGTTTCACGAATCCCGACCATCGAAGTTCGAATAACGGCTCTTCCGCTGATATTGTTTGCAACGCCGACATGCGTGTGGGAGAGATCCGGCAGTATTGCAAGGTTCAGGAGGAAGGTCAACGATTGATGCGCTCGGCGATGACGCAACTCAATTTATCAGCGCGTGCGTATCATCGGATTCTCAAGCTGGCGCGCACGATTGCCGATTTGGCAGGGTGTGAGGAAATTCAATCTGTACATTTGGCAGAAGCGCTGCAATACCGTCCGAAGTTGATGTTGAGCTAAGTGTTGCTTCATGCATCAGAGAGCAAGATTAGGGAAGGGAGACCTCGGTGAGTCGACCCTTTGCACCCTTATCAGGGCGCTTCGTAGGGGTGCTACGTACACCTGTCTGATTTGCTAGGCAAATCACGGGCGGTGCCAGGGAAGACCCGCGCCGAGCGACGGTCAATAACCCGCAACGAGGGATATTTCATAATTGAACGAGGCGAAGATCTTCCGCCTTATTCTTCTGCAATCCCGCACAAATATGATGATCTGTATCTATACAAAGAAGGAGAATAGTACTGGTGAGTCCGCCTCGAGGTGGGTTTTAATCACACCCGTTGCTGTAGTAATGGTCATGGCTTATCAGCCAGTCTGGTGGGGTTCTGCTTCATTAAGTCGATAGTTTTCCAAGATTCCTTCCACTACCTCTTGGAATGGTCTGACTGATGCGCTTGCCCAGATTTCCTTGAACGCAGTTTCACCGAGTTGCGTACGGTTGGCAGCGATCGCGGAATCGTAGGCGGTGGAATCCACCGGAGGAAGTGGTGCGCCCAACTTTTCTCTTAAGGTATGCGCCACGCTGAACAGCATCGTAGCCTGGCCACCCTCATTCTGGGCTGCGCACACCGCAGCGAGCTCTTCAAGTGCAATTGCCATGCCGAGTTTATGCCCAAGCGTTCGGAAGAGATCCAGTCCTTCCAGGATTAACTCGGACGCTTGCTCGAACTCACCGAGGGTGCGCTTTACCCGACCCAATGCTATGAGGGCTCGCGCCAGATCGGGCTTATATTGGCTCTCCCGGGTGAGCGCCGTTGTCTCTCCCAGCAACCCGGCAGCCTCCCCGGCATCGCCTTGATAATACGCCAGCATGCCGCGGAAGTATAACAGCAGCACGTGGAGCCATTTGTTCTCAGACAATTTAAAAAGGTTGGAAGCCGCCTGGAGGTGGAGTTGCGCAGATGAAAAATCTCCTTGCGCGATCTTGTTTTCCATCAGCGCGCACAGCACATCGATCTCCCATGTACTGCGTCCATGCTCTTGATAGATCCGATGCGCGGATTCCAGGTGAGACTGAGCGGTTCCATAATCGCCCTGAATCCGGAACAAACAACCAAGGTTGGTAAGCGCGTCCGCGATTCCCCACGGGTGCCCGATCTCGCGGGCAACTGCCAGGCTGCGCTCAAAATGCGTCCGAGCGGCAGCATAATCGCCGAGGCTTGTCTCCACAACGCCCAAGGAATCCAGAACACCGGAGAAAAGGTAGCTTTCCCCTAATTCCTCCAGGATCGCCGCGCTTTCTGCGAGCATCCCTGGTCCCACCCGGTCGCCGCCATAATCCGACAGAAAACTCCCCAACCGGTACAAAACCTGCGCCTCTCCCCACCGGTCCCCTGCTTCCCGAGATAGGGTCAGGGCCTCTTCGAGCCGGGCATGGCTTAGCACTGCTTCCCCTTGCCATACGAGCGTCAATCCCGTGATGGTAAGCGCCTCCGCCAAACCCCGCTGGTCACCTAGCTCCCGGTAGAGCGCCACACTTTCCTCTGCCAGTGGGCGCGCTGCGCGCAGATCTCCCAGCCCATTGAGGATCAGGCTCATTCCCAGCAGGGCGCTTGCGCGGCCTGCAGTAGTTTTTTCCGAGCTCTGCCGGAGCGCTTCCACCAGCCAGTTGTGCCCTTCATGGAAATGACTGCGCATCCGCCAAAACCAGCGTAGTGCGCCCGCAAGCCTGAGCGCCAGCTCACCCATGGGCTGTGCAGCAGCATTGCTTTTAAGCGTCCATTCCAAAGCAGCCCGCAGATTGCCCAGCTCCTGCTCCAACCGGTTTAGCCATTCTAGTTGCTTGGGTCCCTTCAATTCCTGATCGGCTGTCTCTGCCAGCGCAAGAAAGAAGGCGCAGTGCCGCTCGTGCGCGGCTGCATATGCCTGGGGGTCTTCTGCCAGGTGGGCGGCGCAATACTGCCGGATCAACTCGTGCAGATCGTAGCGTACGGTCCTCCCGCGAAGCTGCGCCTGGCTCCGCCGCAGCAGCGTCCGGTCCGCCAGGGCGGATAAGATAGAAAGCGATGCGCCAGTCACCTGCTCAGCAGCCTGGCGCTGAAATCCACCTCGAAAGACCGATAGCTGGCACAGCACTTGCTGTTCATCTGCTGAGAGCATCTCCCAGGAGTGGTCGAATACCGCCCGCATGCTGTGGTGCCGTTCTGGTACGTCCGGTGCCGATGTGCTTAAGAAGTCCAGGTTATGCTCTATCTCTGCAGCGATTTCTGCCGTCGATAATGTTCTTAACCAACTGGCAGCGAGTTCGATTGCCAGTGGCATCCCTTCTACCAAGCGGCAGATGTCGACTATCCCTGCCCGTTCTATCTCGTCCAGCATAAACCTGGGAAATGCGCGCCTGGCGCTTTGTAAGAATAACGCCACAGAGCTGTACGACTCAAACTGCTCTACCCGGTCGCTGGCAGGCACCGGTAGCCCCATGATTTCGAACACCCACTCACTGAGCAGGTTTAGCCGTTCGCGCGAAGTCACCAGCAGTTTTACTTGCGGGCAGGCATTCAATAGCTCTGTAAACAGGCCAGCGCCATCCAGCAGATGCTCCGCATTATCCAGGATGATCAGTGATCTCTTATCGCACAAATACCTGAGAAGCCGGGTTTGAGGATCAGCCGGGTCTTGAAACCTGAAATTTATCGTATCGGCGATCGTCGGGACCATCAAGGTTGGCGAATTCAATGGTGCGAGGGGAACAAACCAGATCCCATCCGGAAAAAAATCTTGAACATATTGAGTAGCTTCGATCGCCAGCCGCGTTTTTCCAATACCGCCCGGACCAACGATCGTAATTAAAGAACATTGGGGATCCTGGAGCAATTGGCCAAGAGCGGCGAGCTCTGGCTCACGCCCAATGAAAGGGGTTAGCGACCTGGGCAGATTTCCGGTGGTTGGTCTGGGTTCTTCGGCTGGCAGGGAAGCGCGACTGGGAATAAGGGCGGGCAAGTATTCGATACTTCGCTCCCCCCGGGCGACTTGGATAAAGGTGGGTTGATTTTCGGCGGGAATTTCGAGCGACTGGGCCAACATCCCAGCGAGCTGCCTGGAGGGCCGGCGCTCGCCCGATTCCATTTTCCGGATGGCAAAGACACTGCAACTGGCACCCTGCGCCAGTTGTTCCTGGGTCAGATCAAGCTCCTGGCGACGGCGTTTCAGCCACTCGCTGAAATGCAGGGGGAAGTCCTCCTCGCCGGAGGAAATACTGGTTGCCTTTGCATCGCTCGTCGTCATGTCCCTGATCCATCTGAATAAAAAAGTTCAAGGAGTGATTTTTATTGTCTTGAATTTGGATAAAGAGCTCAGATTCAGTATATCACAAGCAGGTATGCTTTTCTTCTCTTTTCTTTGCCTGATGAGAACACGATAGAAGCGGACGGGTACGAGAATAATGGGGGTGTATTAGTTTTGGGTTGGGAGAGGGTGACTCGAGTAACCCCAATTTCCCTTTGTCTTCCTGTTTAATGGGAGCAAGTGAAGTCTGAAAATACCAGGAGAACTAAGAGATGGCAAAGATTATCATCCATACGCTAGATTTGGACGGGCATGTAGGGCCCGCAATTCCAATGGTTCGCAAACTTATTGAATGCAACCATCAAGTCATATGGATCACGGGTAGAAAATATGAAAATCGTATCAAGGCAACCAGAGCGAGTTTTCGTCCCAGGGTGAAAGGCATAGACCCCGGGAATATCGATTTATATGATCTTTACCCTCGCTTTAAGGAGTTGAAGGGATTTGCCCAGGTGAGGTATTGGCTGAAGGATTTTCACTTAGCCAAAATCGAAGCTGATATCGAAGACCTTAAATCAATTTTGAGGGACTTCCCCGCTGATATCCTGATTGGAGATACGATCTCATTCTCTACTTTTTTTCTATCAGAAATGACCGGTATTCCATGCGCCTGCATTTCCCTGCTGCCTCTACCTGTTCCCGATAAGCATATCGCTCCATATGGCCTTGGGCTCACACCCGGGAATACCCCCATTACCAAGCTTAGAAATCAATCGCTGAACTATTTGGTCGACCACATCCTTTTACGGGATCTCACCCAATATGCAAATGATATCCGAAAAAGATTAGGTTTGCTTCCCCTGAAAGGGTCTTTTCTCCCAGCGATGTGCAGAATTCCGACACTAATCATGCAGATCTCAACACCAGCATTTGAATATCCGCGCCGCGATCAACCATCAAATCTGCACTTCGTTGGACCAATGCTGCCCAAGCCAAATCCAGCTTTCACTCCTCCTGCATGGTGGTCAGACTTGAATGGCACACAGCCTGTGGTGCTAGTTACCCAAGGTACGGTGTCGATGAACTGGAAGGACTTGGTCATCCCTACCATCGAGGTTTTAGAGCATGAAGATGTCCTAGTAATTGCGGTTCCATTCGATACCCAGGCATTCGGGGCGATCCCGCAGAATGTAAGGGCGGAGAAGTTCATCCCGTTTGAACACCTTCTTCCCCGCGTGGATGTAATGGTTACCAATGCTGGATATGGAGGAGTGCAACAGGCCCTGGCCAATGGGGTGCCATTGGTGGTTGCGGGTGCTACGGAGGAGAAGATGGAAGTTGCGGCGCGGGTCGCATGGTCAAAATCTGGGATTAACCTAAGAAAGAAAGATCCATCTCCAGATGACATCCGCCAGGCGGTGCTTGAAGTCCTATCCAATCCAATGTATCGCCAGAACGCCAAGCGGATCCAGGCCGATTTTGCCAAGCATGACGCTCCGATGGAGGCTGTCAGATTGTTAGAAGCGCTTGCTGGCAAGCGCTTGGCACCAAAAAGTAATCTACACCAGAAAACCTCTATCAGCTCTCTGGCAGCGGTAAAGAGTTCACAATTTGAGTGAGTGGGGGGCCACTCTTGTAACCCAAGTGATCCTTGTCATCCTGTTTGGTGGATGCAAGTGAAAAATAATGAAGGAATTGAGTAACGAAAGGAGAAATATCATGAACGCATATAGGAATAGACTGTTTGGTTTAGCCGGGCGCCTGGGCCGCATCCGGCGCGCTCTGTGGCTGCTGGCAAGCGTGATCGCTGTACTGGCGCTAATGGGAGCTATCACGCCCGTCCGGCCAGCGGCAGCCGCCTCTGAGCTGGAATGCAGCGACTACACCCTGAGCGTCACCCTGGCCCCTGGCGCGACCGACACCTACCACGTGGTCGGGACATTATGCTCGCAGGGGCCGGCCGCCGGGAAGACCGTCCAGCTTTTACTGCACGGCGCCACCTACGCTCGCTACTATTGGGACTTCCCATTCCAGCCTGAGCATTATTCGTACGTCCTCTCGGCCGTCAAGCACGGCTATGTCACCTTCAACCTTGACCGCATCGGCAACGGCGCCAGCGACCGCCCGGATGGCAGCCTGGTTACCGTAGACGCCAATGGGTTCGTGGTCCACCAGGTGGTTCAGGCCCTGCGCGCTGGCCAGGTTGGCTCGCAGAGTTTCGGAAAGGTCATCGTTGTTGGCCATTCGATGGGTTCTTTCACCGCCATCGACTACGCTGGCAGCTTTCCGGGTGAGGCCGACGGCATCATCCTGACCGGTTTTACGAACGATTTGAACTGGACCGTTGCCAGCCAGGTGTTGGGGGCGGGCATCCATCCGGCCTACTACGATCCGAAGTTCTCTGGCCTGTACCCGAATTTCGACTACTTCACTACCGTGCCAGGTACTCGTGATGACGCCTTCTATTACATGCCGAACGCCGATCCCAGGGTAGTTACCCTCGACGAGGATCTCAAGCAGACCGCGACCTCTGGTGAGTTCAACGGTTTGGGTGTCGTGTACGATCCGCTCTCCTTCCAGGTCCAGGGGCCGGTACAGATTGTCGTCGGGCAGTACGACTCCCTCTTCTGTGGCAACCTTGTGAATTGCCTTGACAAGGACGCAGTGCAGACCTATGAGGAGGGCTGGTTCAGCACCTCGGCGTGCGTCGAGACGGCTGTGATCAACGATGCGGGTCACGACCTCAACCTGCAGCTCAACGCCAATGCTGCCTACAGCCAGATGTTGTCCTGGGCTGACAGCTACGTCGGCAGCACCGCTGACCCCGCACCCCAGCCTTGCGAGCCCTGAGACCATTTGTGTATTCCTGTGTGGCTGGCGTACGCCAGCCACACAGGAGAAGCCAAAGCCGCTTATCGGAGAGGACAATGAAAGACATCATCTTTTCAACAGCAACGGAACTTGCCAGAGCTATCCGGAAGAAACAAGTCTCCGCGGTGGAAGTGCTTGAAGCACATCTGGCGCATATCGCCAAACACAATTCCGCGCTCAATGCGATTGTCACCCTGGACGCGGAAGGAGCATGCCAGCGCGCGCAGGCCGCGGACCATGCGCTGGCCAGGAATGAAATATGGGGACCGCTCCATGGAGTGCCATTCACGCTGAAGGATGTGCATTCCGTCGCAGGGATGCGGACCACAGCGGGGTTTGAGCCGCTGTCGGGTTATATCCCACCCCAAGATGGCGCGATTGCCGCTCGTCTCAAAGCAGCCGGTGCGATCATCCTTGGGAAAACGAATGTGCCTGTGCTGGCGGGTGACATTCAGACCCAGAACCCGATCTTTGGCCGCACGAACAACCCGTGGAACCTGGATCGCACGCCGGGTGGGTCCAGTGGTGGCGCGGCTGCGGCCTTGGCCGCTGGGCTGGTACCCTTGGAGATCGGTAGTGACATTGGCGGCTCGATCCGGATCCCCGCTCACTTCTGTGGCGTTTATGGCCTGAAGTCGACCGAACATCGAGTCTCTGTCGCGGGCCATATTCCCGACCTGCCGGGCTCGCCGCGCGGTGTCCGCATCATGGGCGTGATTGGGCCGCTTGCTCGTCACATCGATGACCTGGAACTGGCCTTTAGCATTATTGCCGGCGCCGATGGATATGACACAGACGTACCGCCGGTGTCACTGAAACAAGAAAACCCGCCGTCGTTCCAGGGATTACGCATTGCGTGGACGTCGGCGTTTCCGGGAGTGCCCGTTGCCAGCGAGATTCGCCAAGCAATCGAACGCCTGGCCATGGAACTCGCCCGCCAAGGCAGCTGTGTGGAGGAATGTTTGCCTGAGGTGAACTTCGCCCAACAGAGGGCCCTATACTTCGAACTGCTGAACGATGTGATGGCTGTCTTCCAGCCTCTGCCAGAAGGTGCAGCGCCAATCTCAATGGCCAATTACTTTATGGCGCTCCATCAGCGTGACTCCTTCATACAGGCGTGGGAACAATTCTTTGACCATTGGGACGGACTGTTGTGCCCGGTTGCAATGACAACCGCTTTCGAGCATTGCCCTACTGGAGCACCAATCCTGGTGGACGGCGAGCCAGCCGAATATTCGGATGTGGTGAGTTATTGCGGCCCGTTCAATCTCACGGGGCACCCAGCCGTTGTGCTTCCGCTGGCAAAAGACCAGAATGGCTTACCGATTGGCGTGCAGATCGTTGGGCGTCGGTGGAGTGAGGAACGGCTGTTGGCGATAGCGAAGACAATATCATCGGTTACGGGAGGGTTCCAACAACCTCCGGAATACTGATTCCTCAAGAAGTATTCATGGAGTCTACAGCCAGATGCTCTCCTGGGCCGACCGCTACGTTGGCAGCACTCTAGGCGCCGCGCACCCGAGAGGGCAGTTCGCTGGCAGCTTACTTGACTATATGCCCTGTTTTTGAGTGCTATTCGCTCAAGGAGCAAACCATGAAAATCAATCCATTCTCAAAACGCAGATCGTTGGCTGTCATTGGAATTCTTACCCTGCTGATGGGCCTGTTCCCGGGCTCTGTCTTTGCCGCGCCCCAGCTTGACCAGATGGTCGTGCCCGTTCCTGGCCCGGCCGTGGATGTGAATGTTGCAGTTGTGAACGATAGCGCGGGCAACCAGACCGACCCGCACGTCAGCGGCGATTGGGTCTCGTATACGGACAACTCGGTCTATGGCGTCCGCTTCCAGAACCTGGATCTCGGTTTTGCATCCGACCGGCTTATCCCGACGCCTGGTGGCTTCTCAGACTCGCTCTCTGACATCAGTAGCAGCAAGGTCGTATTCATGCGGGCGACGGTTGCCAGCCAGAGCACCTACCTGGTGCAGATCGACCCGTTCGGTAATCCCAGCGCCGCCGTCGAGGTGTCGCCGTTGGCTGCACCCGCCAACGCGCTGCGCCGCCGCTCCGTGATCGGCGGTGACACGATCGCTTACGAAGATCGCACCTACGATCCGTCGAGCTCGCCACAGTCTGAGATCTCGCTCTCGAACGTCGAGGACCCGGTCGCCCTGCCCTATCGCCTTACGAATGACACGCTCGACGACCTGTGGCCGGCCGTCAGTCCCGATGGCAACGCGATCGTCTGGATCAAGTGCGCGGATTACACATCCAACGCATGCGACGTGTGGCGAGCCGAGCGGACAGCTGGCGTCTGGAGCGCACCCGAGCAGGTGACCGGCGCAGAAGGTACCGAAGTGCTCCCGGACGCCAACGGTCCAGTCACGGTATACAGCTCAACTGCGGGCGGGGACGACAACATCCGCTGGTCGGTAAAGGACTCATCGGGCGCGTACGTCGAGTCCGTGCTCGATCTCCCTGGCGTGCAGCGCAACCCGAACATCGTCGGGGACCTCATCGCCTTCGAAAGCAACGTTGGCCTCGGCACGCAGTTCGACATCTGGCTCTACGACCTGGCGACGAACCGGCTATACCAGCTCACTGACACCCCGGTCAGCGAGACGTTAACAGACGTCACGATAGGCTATCGCGATGTCGTCCGAGTGGTCTGGGCGCAGACGAAGCCGGTCTATCCTTACGACATGGACGTTTACGCGCTAAGTGTTGTGCTGCCGCCGTCCGACAACACGGCCCCAACCGCCGACCCTAGTGGACCTTATCTGGGCGCGATGAATACCTCCATCGCATTTGATGGCAGTCTCTCCTTGGACCCGGAGAACAATGCCTTGACCTACGCCTGGACCTTTGGCGACGGCGCAACCGGCACTGACGCGGCTTCCACTCATTCCTACACGGCTGCTGGGGTTTACAATGTTTGTCTAACGGTCAATGACGGCTCGCTCGACTCCGAACCTGCCTGCACCCTGGCGGTCGTCTATGACCCGAGCGCCGGGTTCGCCACCGGCGGCGGCTGGATTGACTCGCCCGCCAGAGCATACAAGGCAGATGAAACCCTGGCGGGGAAAGCCACCTTCGGCTTTGTCTCAAAATATCAGAAGGGCGCCAGCGTTCCAACTGGGAATACTGCCTTCGAGTTCGACCTGGCCGGGCTGGCATTCTCCTCGCAAAATTATGAATGGTTGGTGGTCAACCGCGCTACTACGAACGCCCAGTTCAAAGGCACGGGTATGATCAACGGCGCGCTGGACCCCAACGGCAACGTCTACAAGTTCATGCTTTGGGCTGGTGACGGGTCTCCCGATACTTTCCGCATCCGCATCTGGTGGGAGGACGCCGCTCGAGAGCATGATGTGTATGACAACGGCGCAGCCCAACCGATTGGTGGCAGCATCGTGGTTCATACGGGGAAGTAGCCTCTGACCGTATAGATGTAATACTCAGAGAGTTTCAAATGGTGACAGCCAACAAAAACACGCTGGCTGTCACCTGATTTCTGAAGATTGGTTTATCGAAAGAATACATGCATAAATTCTTCAGGCGAATTAATATGTAGAATGAGAAGAGGTCCAAACATACAAAGAAATGTACTACTCTTGGGTGACCGAGCGCTTTCCGAGTGATACCAAATTAAGCCTGCGATACTGTTTAATCGAATCGTACGATGGCTTTCAGATTAGAGATAATAAAATATGCAAACATCAAACGCGAAACAAAACTTCAGCTCCGATGATCCGGTCTGGCTTCTCCTTGCCGAGTTCTCGTTGGGAGATTTTTTGTCGGATCATGTTCAGAGCGATAATCCCACAGCTGGATTATTGTTTCAAACGGCGCGGGAATTGGGTATGTCACCGGAATGCATGGAAAATATTGCAAGGACGTTGGCAGAATTTGTCAAGGAAGCATCCGTGCGTACCAAACAAGGGAGGCTGGAATTCCATGGACGGATCCGCATATTTTGCCAGAAAAAGATGATAGCCGATGCAACGTCAGCGAAAACTTCGAGAGTTTACCATCCAGAACATGGCAAGGAACCTACAAAGCTTTTGCCTGATTCCGGGGCGAACACGATTGGCGGATGGGGATATTTCATGATTGAACGAGGCGAAGATCTTTCGCCGTCTTCTGCACTTTCACACCATTCTGTTGATCTATATCTATACAAAGAAGGGGAAGTATGATTACGTACAGAATGTTAGATTTTGGGCGAAATTTCTACCGACAAGTGCACGGCTTTTTGTCTGTAACGTGCTGACGGTTAGCCTAGCCAGACTCCAAAGTTCCCTTCAAAATCACGTGTCGACCCTTCACCAAGCACGAAAAACATGTCTGATTGTGTGTATCCCTGTCCTTGTGGGTATTATGGGGACCCTGTCAAACCCTGTACCTGTGCACCGGCGCTGGTGACGAAATATCAAAAGCGGATTTCGGGGCCGCTGTTAGATCGAATTGATATTCACATCGAAGTGCCGCATGTGGACTACGAAAAACTCAGTGGAGATCGATTGGGTGAATCAAGTGAATGTATCCGTGCCAGGGTCCAAGCCGCCCGGGATATTCAACAATCCCGATTTATCAATTCCCAATTGACCAACTACCAATCTACCGACATCGTCTGCACTGCCGACATACGCGTGGGGGAGATCCGGCAGTTCTGCAAAGTACAAGAGGAAGGTCAACGCTTGATGCGCTCGGCAATGACGCAGCTCAATTTATCGGCGCGGGCGATTGCAGATTGGGTAGGGTGTGAAGATATCCAATCAGTCGCCCATTAAAAGATTGATATAATCGTAACCTGGAATTCGATACGATTGGATAAATGATGACTATCTTTAGCGATAATCAGTTTATCAATTCCGGCAGCCCTGTATGACTTACACTTATATTCACCACATCCCATCACCGCCGCTCAATGCCTATATCGATGGTCTGTTTTACCTTGAGGGCCCCATGCCGCTTCGGCGTATGAAGATGCTCCCTATGCCAACGATACAGTTACTGATCAACTTCGGCGGTGCTATTCAAGTGTACGAACCGGGTCAAGCCGCTCCCTTTACGACCTGTACCGAGAGTTGGTGGGTGGGCCTGTGGAATAGATATCACATCGCCGAATGGCCCTTGGACGCGAAGTTTTTCGGTGTCCGCTTCAAGCCGGGCGGAGCTTATCCATTCCTGGGGCTTCCTGCCTCGGAATTGCACAATCAATTCGTGCCGCTGGACATAGTCTGGGGACAGTTCGCCGCCGAAATGCGCGAACGGCTATATGCTGCACCAACCATACAAGACGGGTTTGTTTTGTTAGAGCGATTATTACTGGCTCGTCTGAGTGCAGCACCGCATGGGCTCAATGTGGTGCAGTATGGTGTTGCGGAGATTGCCCGGCAGTACGGCGTGCTTTCGATTCGGGCGCTGTGTGATGATATCGGCGTCAGTCAGAACCACCTGCTTACGCAGTTCAAACGGATGGTGGGGGCCACACCGAAAGTGTTGGCGCGCCTCTATCGGTTGAGACAAGTCATTCAATCGATTGACCCTACACAGTCAGTGGATTGGAGGCTGATCGCCCATGAATCTGGCTACTACGATCAATCGCATTTCAGCAATGATCTGACGGAGTTTCTCGGACACAGCCCAACAGATTATCTGCGGCTTCGTCGCCAGTTGCACGCCGCGAATCCAGAGCACGACCAGCTTCTGCGCTTCCTGCCGATTGATTGATTTTTTCCAAGCATTCGGTATCTCCATTGGTGTATGATCGAAACATAAGTAACCAGGAGAGATAGCCCTTTCACGAATATGGGTTATCTGTCATCAGGGTCAAAATAGTTGGGCTGCCGATGGACGCTCGCAGCCATGCGACACAGAACGCGATGCCTGCACAGGCGACATCTTGGATCAGCTAGGGATGTCCTGTAAACGTTCGAGCTGCGATTCCGGTTTTATGCCGCCATGCCGGGTCTGCGGCAAGATAGAATCAATTTGTGTCGGGACCACAGGAGGTCAAAATGTCTGCATCAGTGCTCTATATGTCGATGTCACTCGACGGGTATATCGCGGGTCCGAACGACAAAGTAGGCAACCCCGGCGGCGACGGCTTTATGCGGCTGCATGATTGGTACGGGTTCAGCTCGGATGGGGAGCCTGTCGGGCAGTCCAAGCTGGGCAGACAATTTATGGACGAAATTAACGCGACCGGTGCGGTGCTGGTAGGTCGGCGTACGGCGGAACAGGTCGATTACTATGGCGGCAATCATCACGGTGTTCCGATCTTCGTGCCCAGCCACCGGCCACCGGATCCCTTGGTAGCGAACTATCCGTTGATAAAGTACGTGACCGATGGGATCGTCAGTGCGATGGCACAGGCAAAGGCTGCCGCCGGGGCTCGGAACGTGTTGGTGCACGGTGCGTACACGGCGCAATGGGCGCTCGAGGCCGGTGTGCTGGACGAGTTACAGATTCACCAGATCCCAGTGCTATTCGGTGGTGGTCGTCGTCTGTTCGATGTGTTGCCGTCGCGCATTGAGTTGGAGATCGTTCGGGTGATTGACACGCCGGAGGCCACACACATTCGCTACCGTGTCCGTCACTGAGCCGGTCGACGACCTGAAACCCTTCATGCAGGATTGTTACCCCATCGCTTTTCGGCCACCTCAAGCTGCATATACCCGAAGCACTCCGCTTCGCGCGGGTGATGACCAACAGAAGCGTATCGCTTGTACAGACGCATCAATTGGCTATGAATAATCGGAGATAAACATGAAGCAAAAAAGAGTTTATGTTTACGTGCAAGACACCTGGTCAGATTGGGAGGTGGGATACGCAACTGCCGAACTCAATTCGGGACGATTTTTTAAAAACAAAGGTGAACGTCTTATCGTTAAAACGGTTGGGCTTACAAAAGATCCAATCACAACGATGGGTGGGATGAGCATAACCCCAGATCTTACACTCAGAGCAGTCACTGTTGAGTCGAGTGCTATGCTAATCTTGGTTGGCGGGGATACCTGGCAGGATCCAAAGCATCAGCCCATCATTGCAAAGGCCAAAGAGTTACTGGAGGCGAATTGTAACGTGGCAGCGATTTGTGGCGCCACTAGTGCACTTGCCGAAGCTGGACTTTTCGACAATCGACCCCATACCAGCAATGGAATCGAATATCTCAAAATGGTTGCACCACACTATCAAGGTGACGCGCATTACAAAGAGGATCGAGCAGTGTCAGACGGCAATTTGATCACTGCCAGCTCTGCTGGACCGTTGCAATTTGCCCGCTACATCTTACAGCGGCTCGAAGTATTTTCCGATGAAGCCCTGGAAGCCTGGTACAACTACTTCAATACTGGGGAGGTAAATTATTTCTTTGCTCTGATGTCAGCCCTGCCAAAATCGTGACCATAAGTAGCCTTTCATAAAATTCAAGCACTGGCTCATATTTCTTAGGCTGGGTACGATTTGGAGTTCCTCGTGCGCGTGGATCAAGATCGCGCTGCAAGAGATTCGTCCAGGGATACTCGTCGCCTTAGGGGTTTTGTTTGGGCTTCTCTTTGGGGCCCTAGGAATTTACATTCAACGGATCCAATCGCCGCGTAGCCTGAAGACATGGTTTCCACTCCTCTTACTTGGAGTCACCAATATGGCCATTCCATTCTTCCTGATTTCATGGAGCGAACAGAGGATTGATTCAACCGTTGCCACCTTCGTGTTTGCGACAGTCCCTCTTTTCACCATTTTCAGCGCTAATTCCTTGTTACCGGATGACCAAATTACTTTGCCAAAAGTGTTAGGCTTGTTACTTGGTTTTGTGGGCGTCATTGCCTAGATGGGCAAGGACCTCACCAGCGCTTCTATGAATTCCTTGCTCGGGCAGGCTGCTGTCCTCCGACATCTGCTTCTTGCGCAGGGAGTTCAGTATATGCGCGCAAAGCGACAGGCGAACGCGGAGCGTGACCAGCTTCTGCGCTTCTTACCAATTGATTGATTTTTTCCAAGACACATATCCTACCTTAGCGTACGATAGGGAGATGTTACCTAAGTATGGAACATGTAGTCGTAACGTGTAGCAAGAGCACCACTCATGAAAGTGAGAGTTCCGTATCGTCCGGTTCATATTTTCGTGTTCCTGCTGCTAGCCTTCCTTTGCTATCAAGCCCATCAGTTGACGCGTCATCTCGTCGGTGCAGCTTTGTGCAGTGGGTTCGGAACGATGACTTTTACCGTTGCAACGACAAGAGCGCCTTGTTCATTTCCCACTCTTGTGACACTCTCAGGACCCCTATTGACCTATGGACTGGCTTGGTTTGGGGTGTCCCTTTTGCGCTCGCCAAAGTATAAGCTGTTCGCCTATGCCCTGATTTTTGCAAGCTTTGCACACCTGCGCTTTATCCAAACGCTAACCGGTCGCGGCGATGAGTTGATTCTTGCAGAGCAATGGTTTGGGGTAACCAATCGAGCGAGCATCGCAGTCATTGTATTTTTGATCGGCTTACTGCCTATTATCGCTGCGTTCCGCGTCATTGCCAACAAACGGCGCAACCTCGTTTTCATTTGTTCGTGGTTACTTCCGTTGCCTCTCTTGTTCGCGATGCTCTTTGGAAATCAATTTCTTTTTGGAGCAAACGGAAATGAAATTCAAGGCGCAACAATTTTAGGGATACCGCTGATTGTGTTCATTGCCGATCTGATCGCCGGCACACTTTTGATCATGTTGGCTCCGCGGTATCTACATTCACCGAAAGAAACTTAAGTTTATTTGCGGCGACAAAATACCCAACCTATATCATCAAAGTTGATTGGGAGTTGGTCGCTCGAAATCAGCAGAAAGAAAGCTTAATGTTAAAGAAGTCCTTTCAAAAGAGACGCCTATGGCTAATTCCAGTTGGTATCCTTATCGTACCCGTATTGGTGATTTTCATTGTGGGACAATTCACGCCTGTACTGACAGCCTGGTTATTCAAACCGCTGATCGATTCGACGACCTTCACAGCACCCCCGAACTTTGAGACCATTCAGAAAAATGTCGTTGTCAAAAAAGATATCCTCTATAACGATCAAGGCACACTCCTGGATATTTACTATCCCAGGGATGCAAAGCCCCCTTTGCCTGTGATCATGTGGATCCATGGCGGCGGGTTCATTGGAGCGAGCAAAGAACAGACGCAGGTCTACGGGATGACCCTAGCCAACGCGGGCTATGTGGTGGCGAATATCAATTATGATCTGGCGCCTGCTCACAAATATCCAATTCCTGTGATTGAAGCGAATCAGGCATTGAATTACCTCCGTGAAAATGTTAGCCAGTATGGGGGTGATATTGATCGTCTATTCCTGGGCAGCAATTCATCAGGGTCGCAGCTCGCGAGTCAGTTGGCTGCTCTCATTTCTAACAAACAATTTGCAGAGACGATGGGCATCCAGCTTTCGGTCACAAATGAGCAACTAAGAGGAGCACTTCTCTATGACGGCGCCTACGATATGCAGACTCTAAGAGCAACGCGCGCGCCTGGCATGAGCCTGTTTTTCTGGTCCTACACGGGAGTGCGGCGCTTTGAATCTTTCGACAGGATTGATGAACTTTCCACAATTAAGCATGTAACGCCAGATTATCCGCCTGTCTTCTTGACTGTGGGTGACGCGGACCCGCTAGCGTCTCAGACATTGGAGTTGCTTGAAGTGCTTAAGAAGAAAGATATAGAGGTGGAGGATGTCTTGTTCACTGGTACGAACACGAACCTGGGCCATGACTATATGATGGATTTAGATACCGAGCCTGCGCAACAAACGCTAAAGAAAGCACTTGATTTCTTGACGAGGCATCGCCAGCAGTAACTCAATTTTAGATTTAATAAGTTTGTTTGAACGAATTCGTTTACAAGGAAAAGCAGATTAGGAGTCATGATGTTAATTCAAGAAAACAAAAAGAATAGGAGAATCCAATGCCAACAGTAACTTCTAAAGACAGCACGAAAATTGCCTTCGATAAAGTCGGGTCTGGTCCAGCCGTCATCCTGGTCAACGGCGCGATGTCATTTCGTGCCGCCGACCCGACGCTTGGGCAGGTTGCCGAGCTGATGAGCAAGGACTTTACGGTCTATAACTTCGACCGGCGCGGCCGCGGCGAG
>DATGYJ010000039.1:0-10317 GCA_035298105.1 Anaerolineales bacterium
AGGAACCGGATCTGATGGACACCGATGTCGGAAGCTGGCAGGGAAAATCATTGAAGGTTTTGCGCCTTACCAAAGTTTGGAGCGTTGTCCAAACTGCGCCATCACGATTTCGTTTCCCTGAGGGTGAATCCTTTGTCGAATCACAAACACGATATGTAAGTGTCTTCGAACGGATAATCAGGAAACACAACAAACCCAGAGATATTGTTGCGGTCGTCTTCCACGCTGACCCCATCAAACTGGTGGTATCGCATTTTCTAGGTTTGCCTCTCGATCATTTCCAGAGATTGAGCTGCGACACAGGTTCACTTACAGCTTTGTACATTAGCGAATCAGGAGCGAACCTGATCAAGCTGAATCAACGTCCGCCATTTGATTTTTTGATTGAGCCCAGGAAGACCAAAAAATAATGGCAAAGCTTAAACTTGATCTGCACGAGATTTACAACCGCGGCGACCAGATCGATACAGAACTTAATCGTATTATAGAAGAAGCCATAGACAGGAAAATAGAACTGGTTGAGATCATTCCCGGCAAAGGTAGTGGGCAACTCAAGAAAAAAGTATTACGCTTTTTGAATCAGGGAGACATCAAAAGGCTTTATCATCGTCTTGAAAAAGACGATAAAAACTTTGGGCGGATATTCATCCACTTCAAGTTTTAGGAAAAGCGACTTCACGCGGGGAAACGTGACCTACAATTTACTTCCACAGCATCGACAACTCATTCAAAGATTTGTAATAGGGCTCAATGCCTGGGATGTAATGCCGCTCGTCTCTTGCATGTGGACCTATCCCTGACTGACCCCACACCACGGCCTGACCACCAGGCGCAAATCTCGCACTGGTGCCGGGAAGTTTTTTGCCAATGCGCGGCTCTTCGCCACCCGAGGCCAGCCTGACTGCTTCGATCAGCGCTTTCAAGGCGGGATTATTCGCATCACAGGCCACACCGTTTTCCATAACGTTCATGCATAACTCAAGCCCATTTGCCTCGCAATAAGCTTCGGCGGCAGCCTGTAAACTGAGCACATCGTCTTGTGGGATCGGACGGATCTCCACGCCAAGGATGCCTTCCGCCGCAGTGACGTTGTATACCCCAGGTGTACCTACATTGATGAATGGGAACCTGGCTTGTGACTGCCACCCATCCGATGATTTGAGCGTAAGATGTTTGGCAAAGATCTCGCTCAACGCAGACCTTGCCATGATGAGCTTTTCGCTTAGATCAGCCGTACCTGCAATTCCCGAATGACCTTTTGCACCCCGTGCGATCACATCAAAGCGCATGACACCCCGATTTTCCACGCAGATCTCGCCGAAGAGTTCATTTCCTTTTTCGCCCGTGCGCTCACCTGCAATAAAGAGAGAGGGAGTAAGACTCAATTCCTTTAGAATAAACGGCGTCCCCCATACCTCCGCCTCACCGTTTTCCTCATTGCCCACCAACAGCAGCGTAATGTTCGGATATGTGACGCCTGATTTCAGTATGTCTTTCATCCAGACCAGGTACGTGGCAACGACGCTCTTCATATCTGCAGCGCCGCGTCCCCAGAGATAGTCGCCTTCGATGCGCGGAATGAATTGAGAGTCATCTGGTTCGGGCTCCACCACATCGAAGTGACCGGTGAGAAGAATAGGATTAGATGAATTGGTAGATTGGGGTCTGGTGTTAGGAAAGGTTGCATAGACGGCGGGGTACTTGCCATCAAAATAGCGAACGTTCAAACCGGCACCTTTCAGGTAATCGTCAATCAACGAACCTGCACGATGGACTTCATCCAATCGTTCGTTTGGACATGCCGTGACAGAGGGAATACGAATGAGCTGTTGGGCCAGGTCAAGAATTTCGCTGGTTTTGTCAGGATAAGAAATCTCAATTACCGCCTGGGTGCGCGGACGGAATTGAATTGGGGTCTGTGGCGATTGTCGTGCGGCGTCACGACCGCGTTGGAGAAATTCTCCAAGCTTGGATGCATCTGCACCCAGCGACCCATAGCCAGAGGCAATGCGTTCCACATCCGCCTTGACTTGCTCTTCACGTTCGTAGAATAATTCTTTCAGCACACTCAACGGGACTTCATCATTTTCGCCCAATTCCATCTGCAAACGGGCACGGAGTTTTTCAGCGGTATTGCGTCCGCCCTCAGACATTTCGACGAGAGGTGTGAGATCTTCCCATAAACTCAGAGCTTCTGCCAAAGGTTTCACTTCATTGAGAGTCCATTTGAGGAAGGCGCGGACGGAAACCGGTTTGCCCGTCAGGGGATTTTCGATTTCGGCGCGCAGACCCTGTTTAGCGGCAAGGTTTTCATTGGCTCGGGCGCGGCTAATATCTTCACGGTCGTAGCGGAACCCACGCGCAAAGCGCGGGTCCGAATAGATCCGCAGCAGCAAAAGGTGTTTAAGCGTCAGGCTGGCAACATCCAGATCAAGGCTGTGACCACCTTCGTCCGTGCGGACTTCCACACGCCCCATTGGTAAATTGATACGCGCCATCAGGTTCTGCTTTTCAATTTGCAGTGCCATCTCTTCGGGCGGAGTTGCTTCACCAACAGCGAACAAGCCGCGCGTATAAAGAGCCGTGAGCTCGTCACTCGTGGTGGAGATGATTCGCTCCACCGGATCGGCAAACGAACGGGCACGCACCGGAGTCCAGTTATTGTTTCCAAAACGGACGCCGCGCCGCACCAGGTCATAAGAGATTTGCAGGTAATCGTCGTAAGAGCGATAGAGGTCCGGCAGGTCGATCGCAGGCGGATTAGGGAATGTCAGATTGCGAATGGAATCAAATTCGGTAAGTGCAACCACTGCCCGTCCACCACGGACCTGAGCCTGCACCGGCGTAGAGGCGGCTGTCGCAATAAAGAGCGCTGCGAACGCACGTAAGAGCCGAGAGGCCGTGATATAGAATTCAGACTTGAACTCATCGAGATGCTGGTCGCCGCGCTCGCTTGGGGAAAGGTGCATGAAATCCCAGGCAAAGAGTGGATCGGGTAAGGACATATTCGTGTGAATGCCTGCGGTTGCCAGCGTATCGCCGTAGAGATCAACACATTTCTCGAGATAACGGCGCTTGGCGATACCCCAATTGCCGGGAATGGAATGATGACCAATGTCAGTGAGAAACAACAGATTGCCATGCCAGTAATGCAGACGCTCCCCAAAATGAATCCCTGCACAGTGCAGCGCATTGATCAGGGCAGCTTCCATCAGGCGCGTTTCGTAGACCGCCCCCCGCGGATGATAGTAGGGGCGCGTCGCCCACTCGATCATCCAGTGAAAGACTTCAAGCTGGCTGAATTGCGCTTGCCATTGCGGGATACACTCTGCGCGCAGGTAATCTACAAAAGATTGTTGGCTGGGTCCAGCTCCCGCAGTCAGTAAAGGACGCAGGTCTTCATCGAGCAAGTTCCATTCTTGTTCAAAACCGTTGAGCCCACTTTGAGGTTTATCTTTGGCGGCTTGTTCGAGGGCGAGCAGGTATTTATCGGCGAATTTTTGGGACGGCATATATTTTTAACCAGAGCTGAGTGAGGATCAACTTATATCATGGAGATTGGTTAGGGCGTTGGCGTTGAAGTTGGGAGAACACTTTCGTTCTGCGGCCAGGACTTGATTTCCACCGGGCCAACATAACCGTGAGCCCACGCTAAGTACAAGCGGGCATGCGAGGGCTCCGTACACCCGGGTTCATCCTGGATCTTCGCGGACACGATCATGTCCGTGGTGACACCTGGACCGTAGGGTCCCCAACCCGATGGTGAGAAAACAATTTTGCCTGCCTTGCACAGCCAAGCCTCCATCAGATAACGGAAAAACCTTTCGTTGTGGTTGGGGTACTGACCCTTTCCGACATCAAAGAATACCCACTGTACGGTGACTGTAACGCCATCGCGACTCGCACCTGTCACCACAGGATCCTGGAGATATTCTATGGATTGGTGATCGATTGGAAGTCGATACTGATTGGGATCGTTCGGATCAATAGGCAGCACACTCATCAATTGTGCTGCGGTAATATCAAGATACTTTGCATCCATCCAACAGGGATCGCTCGCATCGGTCGTGGGAGGTGAGAATCTGGTATTTACCCAGACCCCCTTATCAGTCTCAATACGTCCCAACACATCCATCTTGTTGCCAGGGATGCGGGCAGTTCCTTTATTAAGGTAAACACGTCCGGGACCATAGAAACAGGCAGCATGGACATCCTTAGCAAGATCGTTCACCAGGATATTACTCTGTATAGCATACGTGGGGGTTACAATGGGGGTGCCTATAGAAGAGGGAGTGAGAGTGTCTGTGACTGTCGGAGACGAGGATGGCGTTTCTGTTAGCGTACCTGTGACCGTTTGGGTTGCTGAGGGGAGCACAGCAACCTTGACTTCGCTCGGTGCGACAATAGGTACGCTCGTGGATTGTGGCTGATTCTTTTGCGGGTTGTTGAAAATCAGGAAAGCCACAAGGGCAATGATGCCAAGCCCGCCTAGGGCCCATGGGATTAAGCTTCTAAATGGATTTGCAGGCTGAATAACCGGAGCAATGATTTGCAGGTTATGTTGTGAATAAGCCATGCCAGTTTGATCGCCAATTTTCTTACGAGTCGAAATGGCCTGCTCCAGCAACTTGCGAGCGGCAGCCTGATTGCCGATCCCAATTTCGTATGATCCTAATTGATGCAGAACCCAGCCCTGCAGAGCCAGGTCTCCCAGCGCCTGGGCAGCTTTGTGGACCTCTCCCAGAGTTTTGCGCCAGGCTCCCCAATATCCACTCAAGGTGAGATAGGGGTCCATGGCACGACCCAACGCCGCGACATTGCTCCATTGGCCCTGTGCCGCCGACCAGAAGAGCAAACCGAGCAGGTTACCCAATTCATCGTGGAGAAATTCAAAATCATTCCCGCGGGTCTTTAGCTCCGTCAGCAGATAACTAAGTAGGCGTTCCCGTTCTTTCGTTACCTCGCGTCCTTGTAAGAGGAGGGATCTAAGCCCGGGCATGAGCCGCAAGCGTGGGCTATTCGCTTGCAACAATTCCAGGGACTCCAATTTTTCACTGACAGAACTGCCTCCATAAACACTCTCCAGCCATTTGCGATCTACTGAAACACCGTGAGCCGCAGCAGTTTGGATCAGCATGCCGCGTTCATCTTCTGTGAGAGTCGAGAACACCAACGCAAAGGCTCGCTCCAATCCCGCCTTCACTTTGTCTTTTTCATTCGGTGTATAGGATTGCAAGCGTGCAAATGCCTCATCTACTTTCAAACCCTTCTCACTAATCGTCTTTTTCACCATGATCAGGGCGGCCGGCACGTTTTCTAAAAGAGCAGCGATTTGGGCAAGGGTTTGCTGGTCACCGGCGCTTGTGAGACTGGAGAGCAAAGTGAGCGAATCCTCACGAGCCAGAGGGCCAAGTGAAATATTCTCGAAATTATCCGGGCGATCTGAAACCTCTGTAGCAATCAAGATGGGAGAACTGGGAAACAGATCGGGCAATTGGTGAAGCTCCTCTGCCGAAAAGGATAGCGAGCTGAGTAAAACCAAAGGCTGGGTATTACTCAAATAAGTCCGCGCCGAGGCCATATCCACTTTGAGAGGTGGTTGGGATTCGAAGAGCGCGTCGAAGAGACGCTGGATCAAGTCGCTAAACTCCAATAATTTTCCTGCTTCATCCAGACCTTCCAAAAAAACGACCCCATCCGGCTGGGCCTTTGCAGATTCGCTATTTGCAGCCTGTTTTGCCAGGCTGGTTTTTCCAATGCCATCCAGGCCGTGAACAATGACAGGCGTAGCAGATGCGATCAAGTCTTCCATCTGCTTTAGCTCGAGTTTGCGCCCTACAAAACCGATGGGTTTGCGCGGCGGCTTAGGGGAAAAACTGCGTCTTTGGGCGGGCAAAGCGGCTTGCTGGTTGATCACCGCCCCATAATAATCGTGAGTCTCGATGACGTTGTTGTCCCCTGTGATAATATGGCCATAGACATTCCCGGAAACGTTGATGCCATCCAAGTTATCCTCCTCCAACTGAGGCGAGAGCTGCTTTAAGAATTATTTCTCTTCGGCCGGCTGTCATCGCCTTTGCGGGTGCTCACAGTGTTGTTGTTTCCAGTGATAATACTGCCTCCAACGGAACCACCGACGGCGATGCCGCCCTGCCCTGCCGCTACGCCGCCACCTGTCGCTACCGCCCCGCTCTGGACGTTGATCCCCACGCTCTCTTTGCCCTTGGCTAACAAATCAGACAATTCCGCCAGGACGTTCGGGTCTTCCAGCAGTTTCTTCAATTCCTTTCTGAAGGCTGCCTGATTATCCTCATCACTCGCATTCGACGCTATATCGTTGGCTGCCACCTCGGCCGCCGGCTTTCCCTGGAATTTTTCGAGCACGTAGCTCCATACTTTGTTTACTCCCTCCGGCAGGTGGTCAACCGCCTGGTTCGCAAGCGTTTGGCCTGCCTTGAGAAGGTACGGAGCAAGAAACGCTGTCGCGCTGGCTGCAATTGTAGCTGGGTCCATTTTTGTCTCCTATTGATTGGATAACGGATAAGATTCGTTTGATCCTACAGCTTTTTAAAGTTATAGGGTGAATGGGCTGCTGCTCAGTATACAGAAAAAGGTCTGCCAATACAAGCAAAGTTTCTGATATTTGGGGTCTGCTGTTAACCTTTTAGCGAATTTAGTCCCTCCACTAATCTCTTGAATGCACCTTCGGTTCGTTCGATGGGGGTCGCATACGAGAAGCGGATCCATTCTCCGCCGAAGGGGGAGAAGAACGCGCCAGGGACAATCGCCACGCCATAATTCTCAGCGAGATATTGACCGAGGGGTTCACTATCGCTCCAGCCTTTGGCTTTGAGAAAATCTGCGACATTCATGAAGGCGTAATAGCCTTTACCGATGATATGCTGCATGCCACAGGATTCGAGCAGTCCCTTCAAGACTACCCGGCTGGCATTGGTAGGTTCGATGATGGTCCTGGCAGCTTCGCCATACCCCATTTCATAAGCCGCCATGGCAACCGCTAATGAATAAAAGGAGGGGATGACCCCATGTGAAGCACGCGCGACAATGAACTTGATCACGGATTCATCAGCGATGAGATGGCAGTTACGAACGTTGGAGCCGCCAAGCGATTTGGTAATCCCATCCAGGAACAGTATCCGCTTGCGTTCTTCAGGGCTGAAATGTTTCAGAAAGGAGTTCAAATCCATCGGCGATTCGTCGGTGACGTAATGGTACATCCAGTCGAAAAGCACGAACGCCACACCAGCTTCCAAGGCGGCTTTGGCAAGCGAGACTTGCTTCTCGACGGGGATAGTCAGACCGGTGGGATTATCGGGATTGGTAATCACGAGACCGGCAAGCTTACGCCCCTTCGATTCGGCAAATTTCACGCTCTCACAAATGGCATCTTCAGAATATGCCCAGCCTTGGGCGGGATCACCCGGCGCCCATAATACATTGGCGCCCACCCCATATGGTCCCCAGTTATAGGAAATCCACGGGACACGGGAAACCATGATAAGGTCGCCCTGGCGTCCATGTCCTAAAGCCAGCATCGCTTGATAGGCTTTTATCAAAGCGTCACGTCCCCCTGCGGTGCCAAGCACGTTGGCCGGCCCCCAACCCGAAGATGAATCCAATTTCCAATATTGCTCGATCACAGATTTGCGATAGGCATCCGTGCCGAAGGGCATATCATAAGCAGTTCCGTGCTCGATTTGAAGTTGGGCAGCGCGCTCAAGAATCGCTTTCGGTACGCCAGGCAGAGAGGCGCCGCCGTCACCCTGGGAGGCATCGAAAACCTTTGCGCCGGGGGTCTTCTCCTGATAGACCTTCAATGACTTGTTGATCAGAAACATGCGTGAGGGTGGAATATCCATCATCTGCTGTAGGTGAGCACTGACAGGGACGAGATTCTTCTCATCAACAGCAAACACGGGTGTGGCATTCGAGATCATGGTGACTCCTTTACCCCCACCCTGCCCTCCCCCAAATACGACTGAAGTTCGTCGTATTTGGGGGAGGTGTCCGAAGGACGGAGGGGGTTGGTAAAAATAACGCCCCGGTTCTCGGGGCGTTTGGTGTATCTAGTGCCTATGAACTTGTATCTGTTCACCCGACGACCACCAACGTCCCGTCACTGAAATTGTGACAGTAGTGTTATCGTTAGTGTTAGTATCGACTATGAACTGGCCAAACATTGGGCGCAAGGATACCACCGCGCTGTATGTACGTCAAGCAGTGATTACCAAGTAACCATAGTTTTCTCAAGGTTCCTTCCGCGACCCGTCTTATCCGCTAACACTTGCACCTGGCGCAAGTGTTAGTGGACTCGTTTTCGTTCTTGAGAAGGCCATGACCAAATAATCTCAGGGCGGCCTTGAAAAGCAGAAGCAGGACAGCCAGGTGATTTTTCGGAATATAGGATGGTATTAGGTTGACATTAGGATGACTATCTTAAACCATACCACTCACCGCTCTCAAAGTCGCCCATAAATATCGACCGGTCTTCTTCGTCCATGATCGTGCTGCCAGCGGCTCTGGCAAGCTCAAAAAATTCTTCGGCCATCTTCTGATCTCCCACCATGGCATGGGCGCGGGCTAATCCTTCAAAGGCATAGGCGATATCAAAGTCCTTCATGATTTCCCGGTTCGATTCGGTCAAGGCGAAACAGCGCTCCGCATGGCGCAATGCTTCATTTCCATGGCCGAGCACAGCCTGAACGTGGCTGATCAACCACTCGCCGCGCTGCTGGTGCACAGCCGTACCGACAAATTTCCAATGAAAGGTGCAGGCGTGTGCGGCAGAGAGCATTTCGTCGTTATCGAACTGTGAACGGTCAGGCATTTGAAGCAATTGCCAGACTCGTCCATTGATCGACCTGGCGAAATATTCATGGGCCTCCTCGAGCGTATAAGTTTGTATTTCTTCCATTGAGCAATATCCTTATGTTCCAATAAACAATCTGTCCCGCAGGCGACTAAATAAGTTCTGCGGGACAGATTGAAAAGTCAACTATTGATTGAATTCAGGATTCATGCTGGTGTACAGACCCAGCACGTTCCCGGTGGGGTCTTCAAAAAATGCATACCAACCGACTTGCGGAATTTCCGCTTTCGGGTGAACCACCCTGCCGCCTAATTTCTCCACCTTCTTCAAATCGGCATCAATATCATCGCTGGCAATGTAGACCAATACATGTCCTGCCGGAGCCTCCTCGGAGACTTGCGGGAAACCACCACCAGTCCCATCGCCGGCCTCCCACATCGAGTAATTCAGGTTTGAATCATGCTGGATCTTCCAGCCAAGTAATTCCTGATAAAACTTGCCCGCAGCTTCAACGTTCGCCGCGGGAATCTCAACATGAACCACATTTCGTTTGGACATAGCAATTCTCCTCGTCTGATAAGTTGGATGATCTTGCTATGATTATAGAACATTCTTTCTATGAATTCAAGTCCCTCTCGAGAACTAGACATGCCTTTCTCAAGAATGAGTCCGCGAATGGTGGCGAATCCCCAACAGACATCGTGCCCAAAGGGTATTTGCCAAAATTCGCGGACAAAATGAAAGCTCGCCCGGAGAACGTTCTTTTCTCTGAGCCTTCTGCCTCGCTCCTTTTATTCGGATCTCACGGTGATCCTGGCGTAATCCTGTACTAATCCTGTACTGATCCTGTACTCGTCTCTCGGTATGCTTTCCTGGCAGCAATTGGACTGTGATCCATTGGTAAGCATGCGGCCCCGCAGCAGGGATCTTGTTTCAAGTTCCCCCTTCCTATGACGCTGGAGGTTCATTTTTTGTGCCCGGACCCGATCTACTTCCCTGGCACTTGCGTCCGGGACAGGTGTTTCGCGTCCAAGTAGAGAACTAGTAGTATTTACCTCTTGCCCTGATCTTGAGAAGGCCCCGGACGGACTGCTCCAGCCGAGGCAGCCGCGGTTTTCCAGACCTGATCCCGGTCATTCAGGAAGGCGCGGCGTGCTTCGGCGATGATATGCTCCGGCACGCCCGGTTGTCCCTGCACCCAGGCCTGTCGCATCGCCAATACACGCTCTACCACTAAATCAGCGACATGGTGGAAGCCAGCCCGGGCAATGCCCTGTTGTGAAGGTTTGTTGTCCATGTCTGCACCGATCCAGGCACGGCAGAATCCTTCCGCGTGCAATTCCTCGATGATATATACCAGCAACGCACTGTATAGATGATTCCGACGAAAGGCAGGCAGCGTGGCACAGTCCCAAATATAGGCTTCGCCGGGCAACAACCTCATTCGCAGCTTCAATTCACCGATGTGTTCCTCGTTGAAACTGACC
>DATGYJ010000040.1:0-7077 GCA_035298105.1 Anaerolineales bacterium
ATTCATGGATCAAACCAATCCGCTGGCTGAACTACGCCACAAGCGCACTTTGTCGGCCCTTGGTCCTGGCGGTCTGCGCCGCGAGCGGGCGGGCTTCGATGTCCGTGACGTGCATCACTCACACTATGGTCGCATCTGCCCGATTGAAACACCTGAAGGTCCGAACATCGGTTTGATCGGACGCCTGGCTTCGTTCGCCCGAGTGAATGAATACGGCTTCATCGAAACCCCCTATCGCAAAGTCTTTAGAACCATGCCAGCCGATGACGAACGGCTTGAAGGTCGTACTTTGCGCGAGAACGTAGTTGATCCAAAGACAGAAGAAGTCCTGTTTAAGAGTGGTGAAACCATTGACGCAAAAATGCTGAAGAAAATTGCCAAAACCGGTAACCCTGTCGGCATTGTTCCTTTCATTACCGATCAATACGATTATTTGTCTGCAGATGCGGAAGATAAATATGTGATCGCTCAAGCGAATGCCCCCTTGACCAACAACAAGGAATTCGTACGTGATCGTGTGTCCTGCCGTTACCATTCCGGTTTTATTTTCTCTGCACCGGAAGCGATCGATTATATGGATGTTGCGCCTCATCAAGTCGTAGGCATCAGTGCGGCGCTGATTCCGTTCCTGGAGCATGATGATGCCAACCGCGCCCTGATGGGTTCGAACATGCAGGCGCAGGCAGTGCCACTGGTGCGACCCGAAATCCCTCTGGTCTCGACGGGGATGGAATACCACGCTGCGCTTGACTCTGGTCAGGTAGTGGTGGCGGAGGCCGATGGTGAGGTCACCTCTGTTACAGGCAACACCATTACGGTCAAGGAAAGAGGCAATAGTCATACCTATCAGCTTCGCAAGTATCAGCGCTCTAATCAGAGCACCTGTATTGATCAGCGCCCCGCAGTGGTCAAGGGACAAAGGATCAAAAAAGGTGATATCATCGCCGACTCGTCGTCCACCGAGAGTGGGCAATTGGCTTTGGGTCAGAATGTCGTTGTAGCTTTCCTTTCCTGGGAAGGTGGCAACTTTGAAGATGCCATTTTGATCTCTGAGCGCCTGGTCCAGGAAGATCGCTTTACTTCTGTCCATATCGAAAAATACGAAGTTGAAGCACGGGATACCAAACTTGGCCCGGAGGAGATCACCCGTGATATTCCAAACGTCGGTGAAGATGCAATCAAGGATCTGGACGAGAATGGGATCATCCGGATTGGCGCGGAAGTCGGCCCCAATGACATTTTGGTAGGCAAGATCACGCCAAAGGGCGAGAAGGAGCTTACTCCTGAAGAACGTCTCCTGCGCGCCATCTTTGGTGAGAAGTCGCGTGATGTAAAAGACACCTCTTTGCGCATGCCCCATGGGGAACGCGGGAAAGTGGTCGATGTAAAAGTATTCACCCGTGAGGAAAATTCCGATCTTTCGGCGGGCGTGGATATGATGGTGCGGGTCTCGGTTGCGCAGCGCCGCAAGTTGACCGCTGGAGACAAGATGGCAGGCCGCCACGGGAATAAGGGTGTGGTCTCGAAGGTAGTCCCGGTCGAAGATATGCCTTTCCTGGAAGATGGGACCCCTGTTGACATTATCTTGAATCCGTTGGGTGTTCCAGGGCGTATGAATATCGGACAAGTCCTGGAAGTCCATCTGGGATGGGCTGCAAAACGGCTTGGCTATCGCGCCGTGACGCCGGTGTTTGATGGAGCCTCTGAAGAGGAGATTGAAGCAGAGCTGGCGCGGGCCTGGATCGTCGATCGGGCCTGGAAAGAGTCAGCCGTTACTGCCTGGGAATGGATCAAGCAGCAGGAATATGATCCTGAGTCCATTCAGGATGACGATGAAGTCAGGCGTCTCTATCTTGAAGAATGGCTTGGCGGCCGTGGTTATGATCCATACGATCTAAATGATGTGGATCATGCGCGCCATGATACAGCTGCAGAATGGTTACGTGATCGAGGCTACGATCCCGATGCGATCTTCCATCCCGAGGATGTGGATCCGCGCGAAAGAGAAAAATATAATACGGCAGCGGTCAGCGCCTGTCTGCGCCTATGGATCGAAAGCCACGGACACGCTGGCAGGATTGCTGAGGCGCGCGTGATGGAAGTGTCGCAGGAGGTCACCAATACCACCGGTGATCCGATGCCAATCCTTGGCAAGCAGGTTTTGCGGGATGGTAAATCGGGTGTGCCCTACGATCAGCCTGTGACGGTGGGTGTGATGACAGTTCTAAAATTACATCACCTGGTGGAAGATAAAGTGCACGCGCGTTCCACCGGCCCTTACAGCCTGGTGACGCAACAGCCGCTGGGTGGTAAGGCCCAATTCGGTGGTCAACGATTTGGCGAAATGGAAGTATGGGCACTGGAAGCCTATGGCGCGGCATACACCCTTCAGGAAATGCTGACGGTCAAGTCTGACGATGTCCAGGGACGGGTCAATACCTATGAAGCGATTGTAAAAGGCGAACCGATTGAAGAACCCAGCATCCCTGCGTCATTCCGTGTTTTAGTTAAGGAATTACAGTCATTGGGACTGGCCGTTGAAGCCATCAATGAAGGTGGTGAGGTAGTCAAGTTTGGCAAGGATGAAGAAAAACAACACCCACCGAAACTCGATACGGGTTTGTTGGGTATTGGTAATAACCTGATGACCAAGTAGTAATCTTGACGGCAATGAGAGTGGATGATAAAATCACTCTCCGTTGCCAATAAGATAAGCGGCAGCAATCCCGCTACAAGGCATGGCACTAAAAATGAGGCCATCAGTGTAATTGTGATGGCCTCATTTCTTGCGACAAAATACGTCAAATCATTGTGAAGAAAGTAGTAATCGGAGGCTAATCGTGCCGACAATCAATCAAATGGTCCGTAGGGGCCGCAAAAATAAAAGAGTAAAAAGCAAGGCCCCAGCCCTGCAGTACACATTGAACTCTTACAAACAGCGTCGCGTGCGCCAGGACAAGGGTGCACCTCAGAAGCGTGGTGTTTGTACGATCGTGCGTACCATGACCCCGAAGAAGCCGAATTCCGCATTGCGGAAGATCGCCCGTGTTCGTTTAACCAACGGCATCGAGGTGACGGCGTACATTCCAGGTGAGGGTCACCAATTGCAGGAACACTCCGTGGTATTGGTGCGTGGCGGCCGTGTCAAAGACTTGCCCGGCGTACGTTATCACATCGTGCGCGGTTCCTTAGATACTACCGGTGTTGCGAACCGAAAGCAAGGTCGCTCCAAGTACGGCGCGAAGCGCCCCAAGTAAAAAGCAATTAAGTGATGGAGTCGTGAAATATGCGTAGAGCAAAACCTGAACAACGGGAAGTCCTTCCTGATATCCGTTATAACAGCGTGCACGTTCAGACCATGGTGCAGCATATCTTGAAGCGCGGCAAGAAAAGTGTTGCCACGGGAATCATTTATGATGCCATGGATTTGATCAAGGAGCGCACGCAGAAAAACCCCCTGGATGTTTTTGATGGTGCCCTCAAGAATGTCGCTCCCGTTATGGAAGTCCGCCCGCGGCGTGTAGGTGGCGCGACTTATCAAGTTCCTATGGAAGTCCCGGCGGATCGCCGTACCACATTGGCGCTCCGCTGGATTTTGTCCGCGGCCCGTGAGCGCTCGGGAAAATCCTTCTCTGATAAACTGGCCAGCGAATTGATTGACGCTTTTAACGAAACAGGTTCTTCCATTCGCAAGCGCGACGAAACCCATAAGATGGCAGAAGCAAACCGCGCCTTCTCGCACTACCGCGTCTAGGCGATTTTAGATTTTAAAGGAAGAGTAAAGGTAAGTAACGCATGGCTCGTGAGCATCCGCTTGAGAAGTATAGAAATATTGGGATTATCGCCCATATCGACGCCGGTAAAACAACTACTACCGAGCGTATTATGTTCTATACAGGCAAGACCCATCGCATCGGCTCGGTTGATGAGGGGACGACGGTTACCGACTGGATGGTTCAGGAGCGCGAGCGTGGCATTACCATTGTCTCTGCGGCTGTATCGGCTGAGTGGCAGGGGTATCAGTTCAATTTAATTGATACTCCGGGACATATTGATTTTACAGCCGAAGTGCAACGCTCCCTGCGTGTTTTGGATGGGGGCGTTGTTGTCTTTGATGCAGTCCAGGGGGTGGAACCTCAGAGTGAGACCGTATGGCGCCAGGCCGATCGTTACGGTGTCCCGCGGATCTGCTTTGTCAATAAAATGGATCGCGTGGGTGCTTCCTACGAGCGGACGATTGAAAGCATTAAAGATCGTCTGGGTGCCAACCCAATCCCAATGCAAATCCCGATCGGTTTTGAGGCCACTTTCCGCGGGGTGGTTAACCTCCTTGAGGAAAATGCTGTACTTTGGGAAGATGATTTAGGCAAGGATCCCAAAGTCATTGATATTCCCGAGGAATTGAAAGCGCAGGCCAAAGAAGCCCGGGCGCACCTGGTGGAAAGGATCGCTGAGCTCGATGACGAATTAACTTCAAAATATCTCGAGGGCCAGGAAATAACGGTTGGCGAATTGAAGGCGGCTTTAAGAAACGGTGTAATTAATAATCAGGCCGCGGCAGTCTTTTGCGGTTCATCATTAAAGAATAAAGGCGTGCAGGTTTTGTTGGACGCAGTCATCGATTATCTGCCCTCGCCGGTCGATGTTCCACCGGTGAAGGGAACAGATATCGATCGTGAAGAGGTGATCGAGCTTCCGGCCAAAGATGACGCTCCGCTGAGTGCATTGGTTTTTAAAATTGTTACGGATCCTTATGTGGGCCGTCTGGCTTATTTCCGAGTGTACTCAGGTGTCCTTTCCCAGGGTCAAATGGTGACGAACACCAGCAAGGGCAGGCGTGAACGAATTGGCCGTTTGATTCGAATGCATGCCGACCGGCGCGAGGATATTACTGAAGTGCGAGCAGGTGATATCGGCGCAGTGCTGGGTTTAAAGGATTCCTTTACGGGCGATACGCTTTGTGACACGAAGAAGATTATCCTGGAGAGCATTTCATTCCCCGAGCCAGTCATTTCAATTGCCATCGAGCCGAAGAGCAGTGGCGATCAGGAGAAGATGGGTGAGGCTCTGCGCAAGCTGTCAGAAGAAGACCCAACCTTCCGGGTCCGCTCCGATGAGGCTACCGGTCAGACGATCATTTCCGGGATGGGTGAGTTGCATCTTGATATCCTCGTTGATCGTATGCTACGCGAGTTCCGTGTGCAGGCCAATGTCGGCAGACCGCGGGTGGCTTATCGAGAATCAATTACCCGGGCTGTCCCGAAAGTAGATTATAAATACGCCAAACAATCCGGCGGTCACGGTCAGTACGGTCATGTTGTCATCTCGCTTGAGCCGGCTGAACGTGGCAGTGGAGTTCTGTTTGAGAACAAGATTGTGGGCGGTGCGATTCCCAAAGAATATATTCCAGCTGTTCAAAAGGGTGTTATGGAGGCCGCGGATAGCGGCGTGTTGGCCGGCTATCCGGTTGTGGATATGAAGGTTACTCTATTTGACGGTTCATTCCATGAGGTTGACTCAAGTGAAATGGCGTTCAAAATGGCAGCCTCCATGGCCTTCAAAGAGGGTGTGCAGAGGGGTTCACCGGTTCTGCTCGAGCCGATCATGAAAGTTGAAGTCATTGTGCCAGATGATTATCTCGGCGATGTGATTGGCCAATTGAATAGCCGCCGCGGCAGCATTCAGGGTATGGAAGTACGCCCTGGTAACGCTCAAGCAGTGCGCGCTTACCTGCCCCTGGGTGAAATGTTCGGCTATGCAACCGAATTACGGTCGGCAACACAAGGACGTGGCGTATTTAGCATGGAATTTGACCACTATGCGCCGGTCTCGCAAGCTGTAGCACAAGAAATTTTGAAATAAATAACCATTGCTTTTCATTATTAGAAGGAGATTCATCAATGGCGAAGCAGAAATTTGACAGGAGCAAACCGCATCTGAATGTGGGGACGATGGGGCACATCGACCACGGGAAGACGACGCTGACGGCGGCGATCACGAAAGTGTCACAGATGCTGGGCAAAGCCCAATATCGGGCGTACGACAGCATCGATAATGCGCCGGAAGAGAAAGCGCGCGGGATCACGATCAACATAGCGCATGTGGAATACGAGACGGACAAGCGGCATTATGCGCATGTGGACATGCCGGGGCACCGGGATTACATCAAGAACATGATCACGGGGGCGGCCCAGGTGGATGGGGCGATCCTGGTGGTGGCGGCGCCGGATGGACCGATGCCGCAGACGCGGGAACATGTGCTGCTGGCCCGCCAGGTGGAAGTGCCGAGCATCGTGGTGTACCTGAACAAAGTGGATCAGATGAACGATCCGGAGTTATTGGAACTGGTGGAGTTGGAGCTGCGGGAACTGTTGAACAGCTATGGTTTCCCTGGGGATGCGACGCCGATCGTGCGTGGGAGTGCCAAGGAAGCGTTGGACAGCACCAGCACGGATCCGAATGCACCGGAGTATGCCAGCATCCGGGAAATCCTGCGGGTGGTGGATGAGTACATTCCGGAACCGAAGCGCGAGACGGACAAGCCGTTCATGATGAGTGTGGAAGATGTGTTCTCGATCAAAGGCCGCGGGACGGTGGTGACGGGGCGGATCGACCGGGGCTTGGTGAAGGTTGGGGATCCGGCTGAGATCATTGGGCTGCATGACAAGAGCACGAGCACGGTGGTGACGGGGGTGGAGATGTTCCACAAGCAGTTGGATCAAGGCATGGCGGGTGACAATGTGGGCTTGCTGCTGCGGGGCATCGAGCGGGAAGATGTGGAGCGGGGGCAGGTGGTTGCCAAGCCGGGCTCGATCACGCCGCACAAGAAGTTCCTGGCGCAGGTGTATGTCTTGAAGAAAGAAGAGGGGGGACGGCACAAAGCCTTCTTCACCGGGTATCGCCCGCAGTTCTACATCCGGACCATGGATGTGACCGGCAACATCACCTTGCCGGAAGGCGTGGAGATGGTGATGCCGGGCGATGATGTCAACCTGACGGTGGAGTTGATTGTGCCGGTGGCGTTGGAGCAAGGTTCGAAGTTCGCCATCCGTGAAGGTGGTCTCACCGTCGGTGCTG
>DATGYJ010000041.1:0-20599 GCA_035298105.1 Anaerolineales bacterium
GTTCGTCTCGTTGGAGGGGCTCGGGGTGACGCTGCCGCCCCAGGTCTCCATCATCACCCTTCTGTATGGTTTCTGCTGGTAGGAAATCTTGACCATATACACTTCCAGATCGAGCTCGAAGACATTGCAGGCAAAGGCAAGCGCCGAGCCCCACTGTCCGGCGCCGGTCTCGGTCGTCATGGCTTTGGTGCCGCCCTTCTTGTTATAGAAGGCCTGTGCGATGGCCGTATTAGGCTTGTGGCTCCCCACCGGAGAAGCGCCTTCATATTTGTAATAAATATGGGCGGGAGTGCCAAGCGCCTTTTCCAGACGCCGGGCACGCAGGAGAGGTGTGGGGCGATATAACTTGTAGATCTCGAGCACCTCCTCAGGGATCTCGATATATCGCTCCGTGCTGATCTCCTGCAGGATCAAGTCCATCGGGAAGAGCACGGACAAAAAGTCAGGGGTGACGGGCTCCAGGGTACCGGGATGCAGAACCGGCGTAGGCGGAACGGGGCTATCGGCATTGATGTTGTACCAAAATTTTGGCAAGTCGCTTTCGTTCAAGAGAAATCGGGTCTGGTCAGTCATGGGGTCCTCCAATGGTATTTATGGGATAAAACGTGGGGCGAGATGTTCTTCGGCATCTTCGTTTCCCGCGGCGATCGCCACTGCCGCAGGCAGGGACGTATCAGTGAGCTTTTCCAGCTCAGCCTCGTGCAGGTAGACTTCCTGCAATTCATTGGGTGGGGACGGCGGATTCATATTTTCTCCTTTTGTGAGTTCTGCCTCCCTAAAGGAGGCTGGATACAGTGCGTTGGGGCGAAAACAAAAATGTCCGTCCCACAAATGGGACGGACATTGAATCCGTGGTGCCACCCAACTTAGGCTGACTTACAAAAAAATCCGTCGTGATGCAACGGATGCCAGCCTCACTTACCGGGTACGAGCATGTCTGGTGTATACCCTCGCCCTGTAACGGGAGCAACCCGGCGCTGCTACTCAGAGTGATCGTCTCATTTCGCTTTGCGGCTCGGAGGGCCATTCAACATTGAGTTCTCGTACAGGTCTCTCAGCATAGCCGGCCTGCTCTCTGGAGCGATGTTCAATGCTTACTCTTCCTCTTCAACGCCTTATTTGTATAGTTGATTATAAGCAAATGGATTAAGATGTCAATAGAGAATCTTGAGCCTGGTCAAAAATTGAAAAATTCTCTTTCGCCACTGGCACATACCAACCGAATATTTAGTCGTCGTATTTGGGGACACCCTGCGAATGTGCTCCGCAAAGAAAGGACGGTCAAAGCTTCAGCACGTAGAAGCGGCTCTCTCGTATCACTTCATAACCCAGCTCCGTATACAGGCGCAATGCATTCCGATTCTCTGCAAGGACCTCCAGGTGGGCCTCATCCAGTCCGTGCGCCTTAAGATGGAGCAGTCCGGCGCTGATCATTCTGCGGGCTAAATTCTTGCCACGCCAGGCGGGGAGGACAAAGATATATTCCGTATACCCGACCTGCTTGCCGGATTTCTGGTTCTCGGCTTCATCCCAAAACACAGCAGTGTTCCCCACAAGTTGATCATCGTGGAAAGCGGCAATCGTAGTCCCAACCGCCCACTGCGGCGATTGCATGAAATACTGCCATTCTCCCAGCCGGATCGGCGTCTCAGGGAAGCATTCATTGCGGGCAGCAACATAAGCCTGCTGTTCTGCTGCGCTCTCCATACGCCAGGGACGGATCTGGATGTCTTCCAAAGGCGGCAGGGTCGGGACTTCCTGCGACAGATCACGCCGCATCGTGAACACACTTGCGGTGTGCTGGCAGCCTTTGGAGGTTACATAGCCAATGCTGGCGGCCTCGGATGGAAAATATTGGAATGTCAAATGGATGGGATGCCCGGGGAAATCACAGGTCAATTCACGAGCGCGGAACAGGATCCGCTCGAAGAGTTGGTCCTTGATCTGATCTGGCGCTTCTCGCTCCGGGTGGACCTTGATCTCCGTCCAAAGCGTGTGGGGTTTATCGGATTGATCCCGCATCAGGACCGGGTATAAGGGGGCATACCCGGCTAACTTCCCATTCTCGTCGAAGGCACAGAAAATGTTCCGTCCATCCTCAAAACCAGGTGAGGCATACGATTCCTTCGGGATCACCGGCGCATCCGGATATACCCTGGTATATGCTTCCTGTAACTCGATCACGGCTGCCGCGCTGGAGGCTGTGAAAGGTCGGATTGTGAAGTTCGTCATGTTGATGTTCTGTTCCTTGAATCTTCTTTGCTCAGATATGGCAATCATAATGCACTTGCCAGGCGAAGGAGTTAGGGTGTCAATGGAAAATTCCCGATCTTTTTTTGCCACGGATCTGCACGGATTGACACAGGTTTTTTGTTCGCTTGCCCGGCGTGGTCGGGCCCAGTACAGGGTACTCTGCAAAGACCACCACCGAGCACGAGTTCAGATCAGTGATATTTAGAAGCGGGGTTCAGATATAACCAAACAACCGTTTGTTTGAAATATATTTTGACAAAGCATTCGACAGCCGGTTTATCGTTGCAGCTACATCATGCTCATCATAGAGAATATATTGCAAAGTTTTTATTTGAATCGGAACATCACATGCCCCCATTTTTACTGGGATGATCGGCAGTCTCTCGTCCTGCGCCGATATGATTTCGCCTCTAACAGCCGGCGCATCGACAGAATCCGGAGTAAGAATCACAATAAATGCGCCTGCATTCTTGATGGCTTTTTCAAGGCCTTTTGACCAATCTTCGCCCGGCTCAAGATACCATTTATCCAACCAAACATAAAAGTCCCTTTTTTCCAATTCCTTTGCCAAAGCGAGGACGCGATCAAGATTCTTGGTTGAATACGATATGAAAACATAATTTCCCTTGGAAAGCTTGATTGCCCGTTTATCAATTTCTGTTAATTCCCTGGCCCTTTCCACATCTGCCCCTGCCGCGAACATGGTTGAGGAAAATTCAATCCCAGCCGACTCAAATTTGTTCATCATTTTTTCGGAAGGGCGTCCGCGAGATACAAACTTCCGAAGAATCCTGCCATCCTGGACGCCAGTCTGTTCAACGCCGAATAATTCCTTCAAGGCAACATGCTCATTACTGTCCATTTTATCGAGGACCTCAACAATTTCTTTTACAACTCTGCTGCCATCAGGCAGACGTTCCTGATAGACGATTAAATCGAGCGAAGAACGGATCAACTCTCTTGTCTTTGTAACCGGTAGGGCCGGTTTGTCCAGTTGAATAAATCTCTCCAGTCTATTAACGGCATCAGCAGGAGACTTCGCCACGACTCTTACTATCGATCCGGCAAAATCATCATTGATACTATTCAAGGCATGATATGCATCGGAAGACAGGAATTCCCCTAAAATGATTCGATCGCCTCGCATATTTCCCGCCAAAGCCAGTAATTTCCCATAGGTATGTTCACTCAGAGGATCATTATTTGCTATCAATCTGATTAAATGGTTAATTCTTAAGGAGTATTCGCTTTCGTATTCAATGGATATGACCCTCTCATCGCCCGATATGAAACTTGACAATATGTTAACTAAGGTATTCGCGCCGGAACCTGAGTGCCCACAAACCAATATGTTCAACTGCGCCTCGACAGAATGTTTTAGAAACTGCAGTATGTCGGTTGACATACTGCCGAACTGAATCAGTTGATCTATGGTCAGCGGCTTTTTTGCAACACGGCTTCTAATGGATAGACATGGGGAATTGGGCGTTGCAGGGGGGAATAGAACCATTACCGAGGAATTATCCGGTAACGAAAAAGTCTTGACAGGGTTTTTGTCAGACGGCAGATCTATATTATTCCTGATGCAAAGACGATTAATAACATGCCTTAGATGGGCATCACTCCAGAATGAAACACTGGCCCTGTGGAGTTTTCCCCGGCTTTCAAAATAGATTTCCTGGAAGCCATTTATCAGGATCCCAAATTTCGAATCGTCTCTTAACCAGCTATCTAATACCCCAAGACCGAAATAAAGGTCGACCAGCTGATCCAACAGCTTTCTAAATTCCGACCTGGAAAGCTGAATTTGCTGCTCTTTGATGACCCTCTTCAAGAAACCTGATAATTTCTTTCTGCCTGCCTCAATATCCTCAATCGAACGAATTCCGAGCGCTTTTACAAGCTCAGCTTCTAATTTGGTCCAGAATTGCAGGCCGTATGGCTCACAAGAATTAAAGTCAACAGATATGCCCAAACATTGATGCAACTGACCAAATATCTTTCGAACCCGATCATCATCCAGTGAATGTACAGATTCATCTACTGCGATGGGCATGCTATGCCTCCGTTATTTTAACGCTGTGGAACAAGAATCCGCATATTTCAAGTATAGACCTAACAACATCTAAAATCAACGGATTTCGTCAGTTCTCACTCTGTGGTATCTGGAGGGGCCAAAACCCTTCTGCCAGACGCTTTGCGTCACCCCCACCGCCCTAACGGGCACCTTCCCCAAATACGACGACCGTATGTCGGGTTGGCATAAGGAGTTTTCATCGTCGGATTTAGGGGAGGGCGGGAGAGGGCTAAAACCCCTCTGCCACATACTCACCCCAGACCACCCGGAGCGCATTGCAGACCTCGCCGAGGGTGACATCGTTTTCCACGCATTCAACAAACAATGGCATCAGGTTTTCGGTGCCATTTGCGGCGACCTTCAACTTTTCCAGCAACTCTTCAACCAGGCTCTGATCTCTAGTCTCTCTTAACTCCCTCAATTTCGCCTTTTGCGCCATTTCGATTGCTGGGTCGACTACCAATCTCTCCAAGCTTCTTTCTTCTTTCACCTCGAATGCGTTCATCCCTACAACGATCTGCTCTTTCCTTTCAATCGCCTGCTGTGCAGCGTAGGCGGCGTTCTGGATCTCGTTCTGCATGAAGCCCTTTTCGATGGACTGCAAGGCACCGCCCATGTCGTCGATCCTGGCGATATAGTCTGCTGCCATCTTTTCGATCTCGTCGGTGAGATATTCGATCAGATACGATCCCGCCAACGGATCGACAGCATCAGCCACGCCCGACTCATGGGCAATAATCTGCTGGGTGCGCAGGGCAACGCGTACAGACTTTTCCGTTGGGAGCCACAGGGCTTCGTCCATGCTGTTGGTGTGCAGGGACTGCGTCCCACCCAGGACGGCGGAAAGCGCTTGCAGGGTGACCCGTACCACGTTGTTCTCAGGCTGTTGAGCAGTGAGGGTTGAGCCGGCGGTCTGGGTATGGAAGCGCAATTGCCAGCTGGCGGGCTTTTGGGCTTTGAAGCGTTCCCGCATGATCTTCGCCCACATCCGGCGGGCCGCACGGAATTTGGCCACTTCTTCCAGGAGATTATTGTGGGCATTGAAGAAGAACGAGAGCTGCGGGGCGAAATGGTCTACGCTAAGTCCAGCCGCAAGGGCTGCCTCTACATACGCAATTGCATTCGACAGCGTGAATGCCACTTCCTGGGCGGCTGTCGAGCCGGCTTCCCGGATATGGTAGCCTGAGATCGAGATCGTGTTCCAATCCGGTACTTCAGCAGCGCAGAATCCAAAGATGTCGGTGATCAACCGCATGGACGGCGCTGGCGGGAAGATATACGTGCCGCGCGCCACGTACTCTTTGAGAATATCGTTCTGGATGGTGCCGCGCAGTTTCTTCACATCCGCGCCCTGGCGCTTTGCCACCGCAATGTACATCGCCAGCAGGACGCCGGCCGGGGCGTTGATGGTCATTGAAGTGGAAACCTGCTCGAGCGGGATCTGATCGAACAACTGCTCCATATCATGAATGGACGAAATCGAAACACCGACCTTGCCCACTTCGCCCTGGGCAATGGGGTCATCGGCATCGTAGCCGATCTGGGTCGGCAAGTCAAAGGCGACACTCAAGCCCGTTTGTCCCTGCCCCAGCAAATAGCGATAGCGCTTATTAGACTCTTCTGCGGTGGAAAAGCCTGCGTATTGGCGCATGGTCCAGAAGCGGGAACGATACATCGTCGGCTGGACCCCGCGGGTATAGGGATACTCGCCCGGGAAGCCGAGTTTCTCCAAGTACTCATTCGCGCTTATCATCCCCGAAGGGGAGAGCGGAGGGACAGATCCCAAGCCTGTTGAGGGATCCTGTCCCGTAGTCGACTGCGCAGCGTCCCTCTGGGAAGCGCCCATCGGCAGGGGAACGCGTGGAACCTCGATGCCTGATGAGGTCTCGAAGCGCGCTTTGCGCTCTTTGAATTTATCCAGGGATTTCTTGAGGGTAGTTTCTTGCCATTTTTGGAAAGAGTCTTTGAGGGTCATAGTTTCACCACAACGGGCACTAAGGGACACAAAGGTTTAAGGTTTCTCCTTAGTGCTCCTTCGCGTCCTTAGTGGTTAATTGTTTTCCTCAAGTATAAAGCCAACCCAAAATAACTTGTAGGACAAGTGACACGCCACATTCGAGAGCATTGTCCCTCTTTCTCAGAGAGGTCAGCTGCTGCCGGCCTTTGTGCTCCGGAGCCTATCCTTAGTAGTTACCGTTTTTCCTGATATTCGTGGTATGCTTGCCGGATATTCGGAGAGAGGATGAAAACTCGCGTAAAGTTGCTCGAGTTTAGATTCACTTTACTGGTCATTTTACTGGTATGCTCAATTCCGGCTTGCGCGCCTCCATTGCCTGATCAGACGTCTCAATCCCCTACGGCCACGCCAGAAATTATCATCGCAACGGTATCTCCAACGCCTGAGCCAACGAATACGCCTGTGTTAGCCTGCCCACAAACCCAAGCGGATATCCTTGGATCAGGGCAAGAAAACACATATGGCTTCAATGCAGGAAATGCTCAAGCAGTATCGAGCAGAACCGACTCGCTTACGCTGATCACCTATCAGGTCAGAGGCGATCGAATTAGTGATCCGTTCATTGAATCGATCCCGGACAATCTAATAAAAGATCAGCAGGATGTCGCTTCACAGCAGGAAGCCTGGCAATTATTCACTACCCTTATCCCAACCGAAGACCGGCGAATGGTTGCACAATATCTGGCAATTACCGATGGGCCTGGCAAGACCCTCGCTGCCGTTCAACAGACCCAAACCAACCCCAAAAAATGGATCATCGAGCTGGATGTCGCGGATGTGTCAGACAAGCTCAAGCTCATTTTCACACTGCTGCATGAGTACGGGCATCTGGTCACACTGAACGCTTCACAGGTCCCTCCAGATATCCCTGTTTTTAAAAATCCCCATAATGTCAGACTTTATGATCAGCAGGTGGCAGCCTGCCAGACCTATTACACACGCCAGGGCTGCAGTAAGCCCGATTCATACATCAATCAATTCTATACACATTTCTGGGCTGACATCATCGAAGAGTGGCAGCAGATTAGTAAACCTTCAGGCCCGGAGAGCGCCGATGAATATAACAGACGTATGTCCGGTTTTTATCAAAAGTATTCCGATCGCTTCGTAGACGACTACGGCATTACCAACCCGATCGAGGACATCGCTGAATCTTTTGCTTTTTTCATCCTGTCCCAGCAACCCAAAGATGATGTGATTAAAGATCAGAAGATCCTGTTCTTTTATCGTTACCCGGAACTTGTCCAGCTGCGCAGCCGTATCCTGAGTAATTTGTGCTCCATTAAATAGCGCCAGCAACCCTCCTATTTGCCCGGTGAATCTTGATATACGGGGTATTGATCGCGGCCCGTTTTTAATGGCCGGCGCTGTTTCGGGTTGGATACACTCCCCTCAGTGCACGGCCATGTGACCCCCAACCAGATCCACGCAAAAGTCAAGACAAAAGTCAATTGTGCGAAAGCAACGAAAATGCTAGACTTGTCGTATACCATCTTAGGAGAATCCTATGAAACCTGTTACTTGGATGTACATTGGTGCAGTCATTCTTATTCTTCTAGCTGCTGCTGGCATTTGTGTGGGAGGCTTTATTCTGCTTGGCGCCGCTGGTGGAGCACAAGGGGTAACAGGAATTGGAAGTGCTGGAATGTTAATTGGCACTGTTGCACTGATCGGCGGGATTGTACTGATCGTTTTGGCTGTTCGTAGAACAAAACAGGATACAGCCCAGAACATCACCTACAAAGTAGACATGCCCGGTGATACGAAAGTGGAGCAACTGACCTGCAAAAACTGCGGTGGGGCACTTAAGCCCGAAAACATCAAAATGGTGATGGGGGCGCCAATGGTCGAGTGCCCCTACTGTGGGACGACCTATCAATTGACCGAAGAACCGAAATGGTGAGGCGATTTACGATTTACGATTGACGATTGACGATTGACGATTTGCAGTTTGTGATTGGGAGGGCCCTTATGAAGAAAAAACTTGTGACGATTGCGTTGACAATCATCCTGGCATTCAGCATTACAACAAGCGCGCTCGCACAAAGCTATTCATTCAGCCTGGATAAGGAAGTGGTAAATGTCTATTGGAATTCAGACGGCAGCCTGTCGCTGGACTATGTATTTACCTTTTCCAACCAGCCTGGCGCACACGTTATTGATTTTGTAGATGTCGGCCTGCCAAATAACAATTATGTCTCTAACACAATCCAGGCAGACGTGAATGGGGATCCGATAGGGATCTCCAGCGATTATCAGGGCTCAGGTTCAGGCGTGGCAGTCGATATGGGCTCACATGCCATCGGGCCAGGGCAGACGGGCGCCGTACATGTTACTGTCGGCAAGATCACAAATGTCATCCATCCCGATGACAAGGATCAAAATTATGCCTCGGCAGATTTCTCGCCAACCTGGTTTGGCAGTCAATATGTGGTTGGAAATACAGATTTAACCGTAACCTACCACTTCCCGCCTGGCGTCAAACCTGAAGAGCCGCGCTGGCATGATGCGCCTTCCGGCTTCCCTGCTGAGCCACAGACCGGTTTCGACTCGGAGAACCGGATTACCTATACCTGGTCAAACCCAACTGCTTCGGGGTCAAAGCAATATACATTCGGCGCCTCTTTCCCAAAATCTTATATCCCGGCCAGTGCGATCGTCACCGCGCCGGCTTTTGATCTCGGCGGATGGATCAGCTCGATTGTCTCGAACATTGTGCCTTTTGCATTCTGCTGTTTCTTTGCCTTTATGTTTGTCGGTATACCGATACTGAACGCCATTGGCGGCCAGCGCCGCAAACTTCAGTATATGTCGCCGAAGATCGCCATCGAGGGTCACGGCATCAAACGTGGGCTGACCGCGGTCGAGGCGGCTATTCTGATGGAGCAATCCCTCGACAAAGTAATGACCATGATCCTGTTTGGCGTTGTAAAGAAGGGCGCCGCGACGGTCACGAAACGCGACCCGCTCAGCCTGGAAGTGACTTCTCCACTCCCTGATGGCCTGCATGATTATGAGCTGAACTTTCTCAATGCATTTAAAGAAGATGACGCTCGGACGCGCCGCAACTTATTGCAGGAAATGACGGTCAAGCTGGTCCGTTCGGTGTCTGAGAAAATGAAAGGGTTCAGCCGCAAAGAAACTATTGAGTATTACACTCGCATTATGGAAGCCGCCTGGGAACAGGTCCAGAAAGCGGATACTCCCGAAGTGCAAATGGCCTTCTTCGACCAGCAACTGGAATGGACGATGCTGGATAAGAATTATGACGACCGCTCCCGCCGCGTGTTCACCGGACCAATCTTTGTTCCGATGTGGTGGGGACATTACGATCCGCTCTATCGCTCGGGTCCCTTCGCAGCTTCAGGCAGAGCACCCGCATCGATCCCAGGTCAATCCTCAGGCCGCACCTCACTCCCCGGTGCAGACTTTGCTGCCTCTGTCGTTGGAGGGGTTCAGATCTTCTCACAGAAAGTCATTGGCAACGTCCAGGACTTCACCAGCCGTGTGACGAATGTAACGAATCCTCCGCCGAAGCCGACTTCCTCCGGAGGTTATCGTGGCGGGCGGAGTGGTGGCTGTGCCTGTGCTTGTGCTTGCGCCGGTTGTGCGTGCGCCTGTGCAGGCGGCGGCAGGTAAGGAGCTACGATTTACGATTTACGATTTACGATTGACGATTTACGATTTTCGATTTGCGATTGACGATTGACGATTATTATCAATGACTGTGCTGAATTCAATTAGGAACATCTTTCAACCATCGTCTGCGGTCAGTGGTCCGCCGTCCGGACTGTATCATTACGCGCGTGCAAATGAATACGAAAAATCTCGCATCCACTTGCGAATTGATCCCGATGGAACCGGAACGTTAATTGTCAATGCCAACCGCATCATGCACTTGAATCCCACTGCTGCTTTCATGGCATGGTTAATCCTTGAAGAAAAGACCAAAGAGGAGAGAGTGCGTGCGCTCACGTCACGCTATGCAGTCAGCAAAAAGCAAGCCGAATCGGATCTTGCTTCTTTCCTCTCTCAACTGGAAGAACTGATTCGGCCCGATGGGGCCTGTCCTATCCATGAACTGGATTTGGAATCGGTCATGCCTTTCAGTGCGCGTCCCTCAGCGCCTTACCGGATGGACCTGGCTCTCACCTACCGCTGCAACAACGACTGTGCTCACTGTTACAACGCCCGCGAACGGAATTTCCCCGAACTGGATACTGAGCAGTGGAAACTGATCCTGGATCAATTGTTGTCTTTGGGTGTGCCCCATGTCGTCTTCACCGGCGGCGAAGCCACGCTGCGCACTGACTTGTCTGAGTTGATCGCTCATGCCGAGTCGAATGGCCAGATCACCGGCCTGAACACGAACGCCCGCCGGTTGGCCGATCAGAAGTATGTGGGACAACTCGTGGAGGCGGGGCTCGACCACGTGCAGATTACCGTTGAATCTTGTGATGAACAAATCCATGATCGAATGATGCGCACAAAAGGCGCTTTCAAACAGACCATCCAGGGTTTGAAGAACGTATTGGATACGCGGCTGTACGTCATGACCAATACCACCATGCTGCGCACTAACGTCCACAAGATCCCAGACACGCTGAACTTTCTGGCTGAACTGGGTGTCCCCACAATTGGACTAAATGCTTTGATCTACGCCGGTCAGGGTCTCACGGTTGGGACAGGCTTGCATGAGGGCGAGTTGCAGCCCATCCTCGATATGGCTGTTCAAAAGACCTCCAAGCACGGACAGCGACTGATCTGGTACACGCCGACACAATATTGCAACTTCGACCCGACCCAGGCGGACCTGGGCGTAAAAGGATGTACGGCTTCCCTCTATAGCATGTGCATTGAGTCGAACGGCAATGTGCTGCCTTGCCAATCGTATTATTTCCCGCTTGGGAATATGCTGACCAGTTCATGGGATTCGATCTGGAATCACAAACTCTCCATACGATTACGCGAGCGCCATGGATTGCCTGCCAAATGCGAAGGTTGCCCCGTTGTCTCTGAGTGCGGCGGAGGATGCCCGCTTCGATTTACGATTTCAGATTGACGATTGACGATTGGAGAACACATGGAACCACACGATTGGATCAAACAATTTCCCGGTGCGGTCACTGTCTGTGATTGCAGAGGGATTATCCTGGCTATGAACGACAAAGCCGCGCAAACCTTTGAAAAAGATGGCGGCTACGCCTTGATCGGCAAGAACCTGTTGGATTGCCATCCCGAGCCTGCCCGGAGCAAAGTTCAGACGCTGCTCGATATGTGCGAGAAAAATGTTTACACCATCGAAAAGAATGGCGTCAAGAAGTTGATCTATCAATCTCCCTGGTTCGAAGACGGTCAATACGCAGGTTTTGTAGAACTTTCCCTGGAAATCCCGTTTGAAATGGAGCATTTTGTTCGTTCGTAGTCCAAAGTTAAGACCCTCCGGGTCTATCTTTCACCCGAGTCCTTAGGAGAGACCATGAAAATCATCAACCGTCTCGCAGATCGCTTTGCAAAAGTCCAACCTCTACCTGTTGGGGTATATCACAAACAGGATACACAGGATAACAAGCCCTATCGCGTTCACCTCCGGCTGATGTCTGACGGTTCAGGCATTTTGATCCTCAATGCCTCAACGGTACTTCAACTCAATGCCACTGCCGCGGAATACGCTTATCATTTCATCCGCGGGACAGAACCTGACGAAGCGGTCAGGCAAATTGCTGCACGTTACCGCGTGGGCAAGGATGTGGCGCGTCAGGACTATCAGGACTTTATGGATAAGATCGAAACCCTCATCTCCACTCCTGATCTGGATCCCGTATCTTACCTGGACTTTGAGCGGGCTGCACCTCATTCTGCGGACCTGACCTCCCCACTTCGCCTGGACTGTGCACTGACGTATCGCCTGGGCCAGGACTCCAATGTCGAATATGCGCCCACGAAACGCGTTGACCGCGAGCTCACCACGGATGAATGGCGAACAATCCTGGATAAGGCCTGGCAGGCTGGCATCCCACACGTCACGTTTACAGGCGGTGAAGCCACCCTGCGTGATGATTTACCTGACCTGATTGCACATGCCGAAAAGAATGGTCAGGTTTGCGGGCTTCTCACGGATGGCTTGAAACTTGCCGATAAGAATTATCTCGATCTGCTTTTGCAAACAGGGCTTGATCATATCCTCTTTCTGCTTCAGCCTGATAACGAGAAATCATGGATGGCCCTGGAAAACATCATGGCAGAAGATATCTTTGTGACAGTCCATCTCACTCTGAATCAAGCCAATCTCCAGAATGCAGAGGCTGTCCTGGAGCGATTGTCGAAATTAGATGTGAGGAGTCTATCTTTGACAAGTTCGGACGCTGCACTGCGCGACCAATATGACGCCATCCGTGATAAAGCTGCAGTACTGGGACTCACCCTCAAGTTTGATCTGCCGGTACCTTATTCTGCTTCGAATCCGGTGGTATACGAAGCGCAGGAGAATACGATCCCCGAGGGCGCAGGGAAAGCATGGCTTTACGTAGAGCCTGATGGTGATGTTTTGCCTTCACAGGGCAACTCGGACAAGGTGCTGGGCAATCTGCTGCGAGACGATTGGGAGAAGATTTATCCATAGGACTCCTGAAGAGCACCGGGACTTTAGCACTTCGCTTTTACTTGAAAGAATGGATTGGCATACACGTTACCTCCAGCAAGCCACATGGACTCGTGACCTGCGAGCTTATCTTTTCAAAAACGCGGGCCTGGACGATGCGAGCCGTGTCCACACTGCCGCTCAACGGCGTGCTTCGCTTGTACTGGAGGTAGGTTGTGGGACAGGCGCCATCCTTTCTGAATTACCAGGTCATACCTCGCTTCATGGCCTGGACCTTGACGCTGAGGCGCTTATCCAATGTCGAACCCATGCCCCGGGCGTGTCTTTGGTACAAGGCAACGCTCTCCAGCTTCCCTATTCGAATGCAATCTTTGAAATTGTCTATTGCCATTTTCTTTTGTTATGGGTCAACGATCCACTCCAGGCTTTGCTCGAGATGAAGCGTGTAGGGAAGCCAGGCGCGCATATCATTGCGTTTGCTGAGCCAGATTACACGAGGCGCGTCGATGAGCCGAGTGAACTCCTTGCACTAGGTCAATGGCAATCTGAATCACTGAAGAGACAAGGCGCCGACCCGGGCCTGGGTGCGCGGCTGGCAAATCTATTCTTGAGAGCCGGAATTAAGATCATCGAAACAGGGACAATTCAAAATACAGGTCGAAATCCCTCGCCTGAGGAATGGGAAATCGAATGGGCTGTGCTCGAATCTGATTTGGCGGGATTCATCTCCAGTGGGGATCTTCATAAAATGAAAAAACTGGATCAGGCTGCCTGGGAACGAGGAGATCGGGTGCTATATGTGCCCACTTATTTTGCCTGGGGTCATACTTAATTCTTGGTGCAAAAGTGCTCCCTGCGCCGTCCCTTGCGAACGCCGCCCCTACGGGTGCGGCAGTCCCCGTGGGACGGCGGCGTGAGTGAGTTTTAGAATAGCTCCATTCCTGTGCTAAACTAAGCCCCATTCCAGAAAATAGATTCTGTAAATTTATTACCTTTTCTGAGAGAAGTCTTATCTTGTTGTATGTTGACAAATAAATCTCAAATCAAATTCCTCTGGATCGCCGCTCTTATATTCTCAACTCTGGCTTGCCGCGCTGCCTCAAGGCTGATCATTCCAGATACGCCAACACCGGTTCCCTCCCCCACATTTACGCCGGTTCCTTCTCCTACCGATACGCCAACCCAAACAGTAGAGGCCTCCTGCCCAGGCCTGCTCGCCGATATCATGGAAGCCACGACCTCCTTTCAGGGAGGCAGCAGAGAGGCCGACAAGGAAAGATATCTGGTCACATATACAGTGGATGGCGATCAGATCAACAGCCCGTCTTATCCATCTGTTCCGGCCGATTTTAAGAAGGAACAGGACGACTCCGCAACCCAGGAAGCCCTATGGAATTATTTCGCGGCCATCATCCCCTTAGAACAACGTACATTTGTCACTAACTTCTCAATTATCACGGATGGAAAAGGCAATATCCTTGCGGCAGTTACTCCAAACTATAACGATCCGAGTCTCTGGGAACTGGACGTGGATATCCTGGATGCAAGTAATTATTATAGTTTTACCTTCACGTTGATCCATGAGTTCGGTCACTTGCTCACCCTCAATTCACAGCAAGTGTCGCCAAGCCTGGCTATATTCAACAATCCAGATAGTGAGGAGATTTACCAACAGGAAATAGACGCCTGCCACCAATACTTTCCCGGCGAGGGTTGCAGTAACCCTAATTCCTACATCAACGCGTTCTATGACCGTTTCTGGACAGGTCTTTACGACGAATGGAAAACGATTGATGAAAAGAAAAAAGACGATAATTATGACAAACTGCTCAATGATTTTTACTATAAATATAAGGATCAATTTGTAACGGATTATGCCCCGACCAGCCCTGAAGAAGACATAGCGGAATCCTGGGCCTTCTTCGTCCTTGCGCCCAAACCCGAAGGTGATTCCATCGCAGACCAAAAGGTATTGTTTTATTACGAATACCCTGAGTTGGTTCAATTGAGAAAAGAAATTTTGAGTCGAATATGTACGGAATTTCCACAATAAAATGACAGAGCTGAACCGTCCGATATCTGAGTCTTATTGGGTGATCCCGGACCGCCTACTGGCAGGCGAATACCCGGGTCTGCCTGACGAAGAACTCACTCGCAAACGGATCGGTGCCCTGATCGAAGTCGGTTTCAACCTGTTCATTGACTTGACCAAATCCGGAGAGACCTGGCCCTATACAAATATCCTGCTTGCAGAGGCGAAAATCTATGAGGTTGAAGTCACCCATCAGCGCTTTCCCATCGGTGATTTCGGCCTGCCGACTTCAGAACAAATGAATTCGATTCTCGATGCGCTAGATGAAGGTCTACACGTAGGCCGCAAAATTTATCTGCATTGCTGGGGTGGCATCGGACGGACAGGTACAACTGTTGCTTGTTACCTCGTCAGACATGGTATGCCCGGCGCGGCGGCGCTGGACCAACTCTCGACGTGGTGGCGAGCTGTTCCCAAGAGTCGGTATCACCCCCATTCGCCTGAAACAGTGGAGCAAATAAATTTCATCCGTCACTGGGCTGAGCAGGATCAGGTGCGAAAGACGAATAAATAGCGTCCAGAGCCCCTTTGCTTTTCAATAAAGTTAAGTCCACCTTAAGGGTGAAGAGAGTCATCATAAAAGGAAGTATAATTTTTCCCCGGAGGCACTACAGTTTGGAAACCACTCAACCTGAAGCTCAATTTCAGCCTGAACCTGCCGTAGACCAACAACCGGCGAATTGGAAGCGTTTCTTCCTCGATATTCTTGAAACGCTTATTCTGGCTGTCGTCTTGTATTTTGGAATTAACGCGGTTTCTGCACGCGTCCGTGTGGATGGCATTAGTATGACGCCCACCTTGCAGAATGGCGAATATATTCTTGTAAACAAATTGGCTTATAAAACTGGTGAGCCAACGCGGGGGGATATTGTCGTTTTCATCTTCCCGGTCAACCCGCAGGAGGACCTGATCAAACGAGTGATTGGCTTGCCTGGCGAATCTGTTTCGGTGCATAACGGCACTGTGAGCGTCAATGGAGTCTCGTTGACCGAACCCTATATTGCCGCTGCGCCCGCTTATGATGGAGATTGGGTCGTCCCGGAAGGCCAGTTGTTCGTCCTTGGCGATAATCGCAATGATTCCAGAGATTCCCATCAGTGGGGCTTGCTGCCGATAGAGAACGTGATCGGCAAGGCGGTGCTGATCTATTGGCCCCCGAAAGAATGGCAAGTGATCAATCACAATGGACAAGTAATGGCAGGACAAAGATTATTGAGTACAATGAGCCTAAAATGAATACCCTTCAAACATTCCCCGCACCAACTCCAAACGCATTCCCATGCAATGAATGTTCTGCAGGCATGATGCATTTACGACACATCACCTATTTTACCTGGCTGGGAGAGGAATTGATCATGGTACCCAACTTCCCCGCCTGGATATGCGATATGTGCGGCAAACGGGAATTCGATGAACGGGCGATTGCCTGGCTCACAATGCTTCTCAATCCCAACGCGGGAAAACCAACCCGCCGTCCCAAGCGTACGCCCAGACCTGGTCCCGCGAAGCGAAATCTTCCGCGCCTCCCACTTGATTAGATAACCATCCAGCTCTTCGAGGCAAGCAACATGGACACTTCTCCCAGAACATACAGGTTTCTTCCAGCCGACGTATACACGTCCAGTTATCGTGTTGTGGGAAAAGTGATGGTTTCGACCAACGGCATCATGGGCGTTTTGAATGACATAACCAAGTCTCACCTGGAGCTTCACGACGCCCGCATGGCGCGCATCCACATGCCGACGAAACTCGTGGATCATTTCGAGGTCGTCCGTTTGGTAAAGACACAGGTTTATGTCATCTGTGCCGCACGGCGTGAGGATCTCGGACCCTCCAGAGTTCAACGGGGTGGGTACACTAACGTTGCCGAATTGCCTGCCCGGCTGACTACGCAGGTCTATGAAATCGAGGGCAAAATCGAGACGGCAGGTCGTTTCGACTTTGCCGTCATGATCACCGATAAAACCAGAAATTTCATCCCTGTATATGATGCGGTCGTGACTGCAATTCTGATCCCTAATCTGAAGGCTGAAAGTCCAGGAGTTTTGCTGAACCGGGAAAAGGTGGATATATTGGCCCTGCTCACTCAACGTGCCAAAGAGGAGAAATAGACGAATTGCTTGACCATTACATGAGGGGATGATAAAATCCGCCCGCTCAGTTAAGAAGCAATCTGCCCCCATCGTCTAGTGGACTAGGACGCAGCCCTTTCAAGGCTACGACCGGGGTTCGAATCCCCGTGGGGGCACAAATTTCGGTCAAACCGCCAACAGATAAGGTTGAGCGGTTTTTGTTTATGTTAAGGTTTGATTCCAGGGAAAAAGTGAATGCTTTGAGGCGTTAAGTATTTCCAGAGGTGAGTAAAACTGGTATTAAGCGGTTCGAATCCCTTTACTAGTGGAAATGCCCAATAGTTAGTAGAGATCTTCTCTTGCGAAGTTGATTAAAGCTAAATCAATCAACCAACAACGATGGGTTTCTAGTAATGCCCAAGGTTACTTATGCAATTAGGGAATTGCCTAAGTTATTTTGTTTCTTCAAAAGCAAAGAGTGTAGGCAAATTCGATATATTTCAGAGACCCCATCTGTTTCATTCTGAGGTATAAGTTTCGCAGGAGAACATAGGCGGCATGTGGGCGGCGGAGATTTACTGCTTTGTGAGCAGCTTTCGACCAAAACAGTTGAAGACCATGCTAATATCAAAGGGAGCAGAGATAAGTCTCTGTTCCTTTTAATCTATGAACTTCATACGATACCGTGACGGTCTATCATTTGCCCTATGATCATCAGGAGCCGGTCACGCGTTTTAGAAAGCACAATGCTCCCGCCCGCGCAAGCCTTTTTACTTCTTCGACAAGATAATCGGTGACTTCGGTCAACTGATCCTTACCGATCAATGCCAGCATCTTGGTCAGATCAATGCTGTTGATGAGGATGGATGGAGCACTTCCATCCGGTCTTTGTTCGCGATAAGCGGCGAGGATCGAGCGATAATACACAATAGTTGACTCGGGTCCAATGCCGCCGATGATACCGAGAGTTTTCATTTTCGGTTCTTTTGGCGTTTATGACAAAGTGATTACTACTTTTCCTCGAGCGTGTCTTTCTTCAAAATAACGGATCGCCGCGACGATTTCTTTCAATGGGTACCTTCGATCAATTACGGGTACGATTTTTCCAGCTTCAAGAAGCTCTTTCATAAATACCAAATCATGCTGGTTGATTTTCGTTATCCCCATGAAACCCATTTTCTGTTTTCCCTGTTTCGAGATCAATGGTCCCAGCAGCGTGACTTCGAGCAGAGCCTGGACGACGCGGGCATTGGAGCCTCCAGCCATGATATAAATTCCTTCCGGGGTTAATGCGCGTCGATATGCTCCAATCGGATGATAGCCATTAACGGTCAGAATCAAATCATACTGTTGCCCGGTTCTGGTGAAATCTTGGCGTGTGTAATCAATGACGTGGTCTGCGCCAATGGAACGCGCCGTATCCAGGTTCTGCGTACTGCACACAGCAGTGACTTCCGCGCCGAATGCTTTGGCAATTTGCACGGCAAAGGTGCCTACGCCGCCAGACGCGCCGTTGATGAGAACCTTTTGCCCCGGTTGAATCTGTCCCTGGTCGCGCAGACCTTGCAGTGCGGTGAGCGCTGCTACCGGAACAGCTGCGGCTTGCTCAAACGTGACATTATCCGGTTTGATAACCAACGCCGACTCGGACGCGCAGGCATATTCCGCAAAAGCCCCGGGACACCAGCCGAATACTGCGTCACCTGGTTTGAACCGTGTTATGTTCCTGCCTGCCGCTTCAACTTCGCCCGCCATATCACGGTCCAGTCGTGTGTCTTTTGGTCCAAGAATACCATCTGCGCGTGCGCGTGGATACACCAGACGGATCAGGAACGGTACGCCTTTCAAGCGAGCATAGTCCGCGAGATTTACAGATGCAGCGCGAACTTTTATCAAAACTTGATCGTCTCCCAGGGCTGGTTTTTCAACTTCTTCGCATCGAAGAACATCGGGCGAACCGTAGTTGTGGTAGACAATCGCCTTCATGAATCTCCTTCGGGTTTCATTGAATTGATCGAATTCATTCTTCCCGACCCTGTGTTTTGTCGTTATGCTCCACAGTGATAACAACATTCCCCTTTTTGTGCCCTTTGTCCACATACCTGTGAGCCTCAGCCATCTGTTCCAACAGATATCGCCGATCAATGACCGGTTTTATCTTTCCTGCTTCAACTAATTCTTTGAGAAAATTAAATCTTCGCGATGTATCTTTGGGCTGCCATCATCAACGGTTATGTGTTTCCCGTTTGGAGTCAGCGCTTTTTCACACTGCAACTCTGCCTTTCTTTTTCCAACGGCATTAAAGATAAAATCATAAAGCATGCCTCTGTTCGTAAAATCCTCTTTTGTGTAATCAGTGACTGTATCGGCTCCCAAAGATTTCACCAATTCCAAATTCGCAGTACTGCACACCCCAGTTACTTCTGCTCCAAAGTATCTGGCAAGTTGCACAGCAGAAGTACCGATCGCCCCGGATTCTCCATAGATCAGTACCTTTTGCCCGCTTTGGATATTTCCTTTTTTGAGAAAGTGCAAAGCGATCAGTCCGCCATAAGGGATTGCCGCGGCTTCCTCATAATTCAAGTTGGTTGGTTTTATTGCCAACATCGCGTTTTCAGATATACATTTGTACTCGGCATACGCGCCAAAGGCGGGAAAAAGATCCCAGCCAAATACCTGGTCGTCTTCTTTAAATGATTTCACCTCTTTGCCGACAGAATCAACTTCACCGGCAAACACGATTCCAAGTATTGGCTGTCTCGGTTTTGTAAAACCCAGTGCCATTCCCATCACAAATCTCATCGGACGCCAAATCGAAAGTTTAAAACCTCGAATGATACAGTCACTGGCTGTTACTGCGGTCGCAAGGATTTTGATGCATACCTCATTTTTCTTTGGAACAGGTTTTTCCACCTCTTGTAACTGTAGAACTTCCGGCGGTCCGTATCTTGTGCACACGATTGCTTTCATGAATAGTCCTCGGGGCTTGGCTTGATTCAGCCACTTTCAACATCTTTCATAACGGACTAAATCCTTTGGCACTTATAACTTGAATATCTATTCCGCGATACGCTCTCGAGAGGGGTTTTCAAAACAGGTGGAAAGCAAAGCGGAAGAAGAACAGCCGAAGCAGTATAAGTGTTTGGGTTTCAATAAGAAGTTTGCGGCTCTTTATCCGAAATCAGAAACTTACTCACATCCTTTCCGGTGAGGCTTCCTTCCGCAAAACATTCATAGCTTCCCAAACTTTTCAGTTCCGCTGCAATACCGACAAACTTTGATAGGCAGGATCGAAAGACTTGCGGACCAAAACTCACTCGATTGACTCCCAATTGATGCAAATCAGACAAGGCTAACGCTCTCGGCGACGCAAACACATTGATCGGCGCAGCGCTGCGTTCCCGCAATTGGCTCAACGTTTCCGGATCGCCAGGACCGATCGGATAGATGCAATCGGCTCCAGCTTCAACGTAGGATTTGGCGCGCT
>DATGYJ010000042.1:0-8371 GCA_035298105.1 Anaerolineales bacterium
CCTAGAAAAAAGCGACCAGGCATCATCGCGGCGACCGTCGCCGCAGCTTGTGCTACTAAAGCCGGTTGGATACGCATAATTGGGCAGGTAACACCTGTTCCCACACTCACTCGTTGAGTTGCCTGAGCAATACCGCCCAAAGTACTCCATACAAAAGGACTCTGTCCTTGCTGGCTCACCCAGGGATGAAAATGGTCAGAAATGATTAGGAATTTAAATCCTGAGCGTTCTGCGATTTGGGCGTGAGCAATTAATTCGTTTGGTTCGTGTTCCTCACTGGATAAAGCATACCCTAGCTCGATCAAGTCTTATTCCTTTCCGTTTCGTATAAGTGGATTACACCTGCTTCTTGGGGCGAAATCGCTCCTTGCGCATTGCGAACTCATGATACACAGTGCCTGCAGGCTATTTCCCCTTAAAAGCACGTATCCTCCTCTGAAAGGTGCCCAACCTGGGCATGTTTCAGTCCACCTGGTTGAGATTAATGTAATTCGAGCGGCGTACGGTTTCGGAGCAAACCGTGTGCCGCTCGACCTTTAACTGATCTTATACGACTCGTCGCCCGAAGAATAATGAGATGAGGAACAAGACCAGGAATACCCCAAACAGGATTTTAGCAATCCCGGCCGCTGCGCCGGCAATCGTAGAGAAACCCAGGACTGCAGCGACCAGGGCAATGATCAAGAAGAAGATTGACCAGGATAGCATGTGAGCCTCCTTTTTAAATAACTATATCTGTCTAAACGCGCTGGTTCAATTCAGGATATTCCTAAAATGCAGTAGGAATGTAGAGCGGAGATATAGGGCATTCCCCTAATGGCTTTAGGAGTCTTCCCCATAAAAAGATTCTTGTTTATCACTTATATTAAGAAAGACAAAATGGTGGGTTTTGAAAGGCCCAGAGTTCGGTTCGCCAGGGCCAGCAAGAGAACAGATCCAATTCGGGATTCACCCCAAGTTCATTTGAAGGAGAAAATTGATGAAAATAATAGCTCGCAAAAATCGCAAAAAGAGGAGTTTGGGGGAAGTTGTCACGGGTATAGTCCTTGGCAGTGTAATTGGCGCAACCCTGGGTCTGTTAATGGCACCCACTTCCGGGCAGGAGATACGGCGCAAAATTACAAGTCAAGTGAGGGAAGTTCAAGAAAAGGCCAAAACTATCGTGGGGAATGTTGAGAGCAGGGCGCGCGGCTTAGCGACAGGACTAAGCGAGTCAAAAAATATAGGGATTCTGGAAGGTCAGACAGGTGATTAGGTGTCTTTTTCTCTGATAAGGCAAGCATGAATCCGATTAAAGTACTCCTGGTAATTGATGTTCCCCTCATTGGAAGTATCTTCGCCTCCGTTTTGGAGGACGAGCCGGATATGAAGGTTGTGGGCTGCGCAGCAACTCTTCAAGAGGCGCTCGAGCGCATTCAGGAGCAGGATGTGAATGTTACATTGGTGAGCGTAGGGTTACCCAATCGCGGAGCGCTCACGCTGACGCGCGCGATTGTAGAGCGAGCGCCTGCTACGAGAGTATTAGTCCTGGGATTAGTGGAAGAAGATAATCATGAGACACTTCAATATATAGAAGCAGGGGCAACAGGCTATATTCTTAAAGATAGTTCCCTGAAGGAATTTGTTGAAACAATCCGCTTAACGCAAAAGGGAGAGGCGCAAGTCTCCACCCAAATGGCATGGGCCATGATGGAACGTCTTTCCAATCTCGCCAGAATGTTTTCGGCAGTTGAGAATAAAATGGATCGAGATGTTCAATTGACTTCAAGAGAACTGGAAGTATTACAGTTTATTGGAGAAGGGCTAACGAATCAGGAAATTGCTGCTCGTCTGGTTGTTGAGGTTGGAACGATCAAGAATCACGTGCATAATATTTTGGAGAAATTGAATGTGAGCAACCGGGACGAGGCCGCGTCTTACCTGGCATTCATTAAGAGATAGCAAATTCAAAAGAAAGAGATCCAGGAATCAGGATTGCAGATAATTTATTGAATGCAATCCTGATTCTGCTTTTGATAAAGTGTTGTGCCATATCTAACATATGTTACTGAACCGGAAAAGATGTCTAGCCAAGGAAGTGAATGATACCCTATGCTCAAAGGGGACAACCTCCCAAGACAAGTAGGTACATTCCCCATTGATGGAAGAGCAGCCGGACTATATAGTTGGTATATGCACGTAATCAGGAACTCAGCATGTATGAACACCCTCGTGTTCTGTCTGTCACAGCAATCATATGACAAACCATACTGTTATCCTGGATCTGGATAAGGAGGTATTAAAGAACGCTCCGGGCTTTGACGAAGATCATTGGCCGGACAACGCTCAATACGAAGCAGGCTGGCTGCTTGATATTTATGAGTATTACAGTTACTCACCCTGCTGGATGCCTGATAAATGAGAGGGACGATCAGGAGGAAAGCGTACTAATTGGGGTAAAAGGGATGTATTGGCGAAAAGGATACGCTCCGACAGTGGTGTCGGAGCGTATCCTTTTAACAATTTGGTGGCGGGTAATTATTCCAAACTTGTGTTTACCAGGATTTCATGTGTCTTATGATCATCTGAAAGGGGGATCTTGTCATCAGGTAATATCTCTCCATCCATCGTAACTTGGTCTTGGCCATGTTTCGTCTCGCTGCCCTGCTGGTCCACAGGACTGCTGCGCTTGTTTTTCACACGGATATGATAGAGTGTTTTCCCAAAACGATAATTGATCTGATACTCACTCCAATCCCTAGGAAGGTGAGGCCGAACTTGCAAATACTCGCCTGAACGCTGCAGGCCCAGCAGCATTTCAATGCCCAGACGATACATCCAGCTTGCCGAGCCACTATACCACGTCCAGCCACCGCGCCCAATATAGGGCGCAACGCTGTATACATCAGCAGCGATGACGTACGGCTCTACTCGATAGCGATCTGCTTTCTCAGGTGTGTCGGCGTGATAGATGGGATTGATGAGATGAAATAGTTCGGATGCACGGTCGTTCTGGCCCAATTGAGCAAATGCCCAGATTGCCCACAATGCTGCGTGTGTGTATTGGCCACCGTTTTCACGGATGCCGCGCGGGTAGCCCTTGATGTAGCCGGGATCGCGTGCGGTCCGCTGAAAGGGTGGTGTGAAGAGCAGAATCAATTCTTCTTCAGGGCGCACCAGATTGTTATAGGTCGCTTCCATCGCTTTGGCTGCATTGTAAGGATCGGCATTTGCTGAGATAACCGCCCAGGACTGGGCGATGGAATCGATCCGACATTCATTGTTCACAGACGACCCCAATCGTGAACCATCGTCATAATAGGCGCGCAGATACCATTCACCATCCCAGCCGCTCTTCTCAAGCGCTTTGTGAAGTTCCGATGTTTTTGCATGAAACTCATTTGCCCGCTGATGGTCATCCATCAAATTACAAATTTCCGCAAAATCTTTCAAGGTTGCAGAGAGGAACCATCCCAGCCAAATGCTTTCCCCTCTCCCGTAGATACCGACGCGGTTCATACCATCATTCCAGTCGTGCGCGCCGATCAGGGGTAACTCATGCGGACCGGACGTAATTCCTTTCGTGAGCGCGCGGCAGCAATGTTCATAAAGTGTTTTGATCTCGCCAACCGGGAACTGTCCATATCGTTCGCGTTCATCAGGTTTCAATGGCTCTGCGCTTAAGAACGGGATCTGCTCTGTGAGAATAGACCGATCTCCGGTCAGCCGCACATAGTGGGCAGTGACATATGGCAGCCAGAGCAAATTATCAGAACAACGTGTACGGAGTCCGCGCCCTGCGGGAGGATGCCACCAGTGAAGCACATCGCCTTCTTCGAACTGGTGAGCAGCACATTCAAGAATATGCTGGCGAGCCAGGCTGGGTCGCACATGGATAAACCCCATCACATCCTGTAATTGGTCGCGGAAACCATAGGCTCCGCTGGATTGATAAAGGGCTGTGCGCCCCCAAAAGCGACAGGCGAGCGCCTGATATAGCAGCCAGCGGTTCAACAAGATATCCATACCCGGGTCCGGAGTCTGCACCTGGATCTGTTCCAGAAGTTCATCCCAGAACTCACCCAGCGCCCGCCGCGCGGCTTCTACATTTTGGATATTTTGGAAGTGGCTGATAAGTCTTTCTGCATCGGCGCGGTCTGCACCCTGACCGAGCAGGAAGGTAATCTCTTTTGTTTCGCCCGGCTGAATCCAGAGCAAGGACTGTAAAACAGCGCATGGGTCCTCGCCCGCCTCCACGCGCGGTGTAAGACCAACACGCTCCAGCGCAGCGGGCCGAGTGTAACTCCCATGTTCCCCAAGGAACTGCGTGCGGTCAGTGGTCACGCCAGTCGGTTCGCGCGTGGAAGCTAAAAAAGCAACGCACTGTCCAAAGTCTGTGTTGTACAGGTTGCGCGCTAATAATGCAAAGTAATTCGATGCGAATTCAGGAACTATATAAGCCGCCGTATTCTCGCGGTTCACACCCAGCACCCATTCAGCATAATAGGTAACATTGATGCGGCGCATACGCTTGGTACCATTGCGGAGCTTTAACTGGACGATCTTGACTGGCTCATCTGCGACAACAAAGATGGTCGTGTTCTGTTCCAGGCCATGGCTTGCGTGCTCAAAAGCAGAATACCCTGCTCCGTGGCGGATCAGGTATGGCGCGTCCGCACGGGCTGGAAGTGGCGTAGGTGACCAGATTTGACCCGTGTCTTCATCACGCAAATAAATAGCCTCAGAAGGTGGGTCGCTGACCGGATCGTTCCGCCAGGGCGTCAGGCGATTCTCACCGCTGTTTTGTGACCATGTCGTTCCCATGCCCGATTCTGAAACAAGACATCCAAACTTGGCGGTTGCAATGACGTTGACCCATGGAGCAGGCGTCCATTCATCGCGGTCAAGATGAATGACATATTCGTGTCCATCAGGAGTGAAGCCCCCGAGTCCATTATCAAAGAGCAGGTTTGCCGGATGCTGAAGTGGAGGGGGCGTATCCATCGATGGCACCAATGGTTCAATTGGTGTAAAGCGTGGGAGCCGGACGGGATCCACATCCAGCCTGGATAACTGTTGTTCAAGAGAACCGGCTTCCCCGTCCAGAATGACGCGAGCGACCGTCATCAAAAGAATCCGCTCCGATTCGTTTATCTGATCTTCCTGGAGGATAAAAATGCCGCCACGTTTGTTGATCCATGCCTCACTGGCTGTGCGTTCGAGCAGGCGGTGGATCCTGTTTCGGAAATCCTGTTCATAACTCGTTTCGCGCTGATTAAAGATCACGAGGTCTATCATCAAGCCGCGTTTGCGCCAGTATGTGTGCGCCAGGACCAATTCCCCCAGCAAGTCAATGTCTGATTCGCGTTTCATGCGCACCAATAAAATTGGATAATCGCCCGAGATACCGAATGGCCACAAGCCAGGCTGGCCCAGTGTGTTGGCATTCAGCAAGGCTGGTTCAGCGCGCAGTGCATTTGAGATGTAAATCAACGGTGAAAGAAGCTTTTGAAACTGTTCGACTTTTCGCGAAGTGAGATTGAGCTGCGCGAGTTCACTTTCAGCCTGAACACGGATATCCTGGATTGCCCTGCCGAGTTGCGACCAGCGATGATAGCGGCGGGCCAGGTCAATCGCTTCTTTGCGTGAATGAGCTACGACCGTGATAAAAGCAACTTGAGCTGTGTGATAGGGCGCGATGACAATTTCAGCTTGCAGGGCACAAATCGGATCAAGCGTCGCGCCGGTTGTCTTTGAAAGCAAGGAGGCCTGATTGGGAGTAGAGAATACAATGGGGCGCCGGGGTGTGCCCCCGCGTCCAAGGAATTTCGCTCGGTCTGTTTCATAACCGGTGAGACTGATATGTTCATGATTGCTGGTGAAAAAGTGCGCCAAATAAACAGGCTCCTCATCGGCAGAACGTGGACGACGATGGAAAAGCAATATTTGTTCTCTTTCAAGAAATTCACTTTCAATAAAAAGCTTGTTATAAGCAGGGTGGCGCTGATCCGCTGACTGCTGAGTCAGGATAATCTCCGCATAACTGGTAAGCGCAAGAACCCGCGCGTCATTGCCTTGATTAGTCAGGCTGACCCGTCGGATTTCCACATCATCGTCGGAGGCTACATTCACAATCGTACGCAGGACGATATCTCCATCCTGTCTTTCGAATTCGACACGGTGAGGGTAGAAATTTGCTTCACTTCTATCGGGAGGGGCTATTGTTGGCTGGTGTGTGACAGACCATAACTGCCCATTCAGACGATCTTCCACATAGATCCAACTGCCACGATCATCCAGAGTGGGATCATCGCGCCAGCGCGTTAGCTCAATATCCTCCCAACGACTAAAGCCGGAGCCTGCCGCACTGATCAACAGACTGTACTTCCCATTCGATAAGCAATGGATCTGAGGATAGGGCGCATCCGGCGAGACCCGCCACGGATCAAGTGGGATGGCGTCATATACATTACGCATTGAATCCATTTGCTGATGGCGGGGGTGCTCAGTTGGCGCATGCGCTGGAGTCTGTTCCTGTAATAGTAACTCTGTGCTCTCGATCCGCGGGTCTGCATGAAAGCGCCGGATCATACGCTTATTGAAAAGATAATTGCATAAAGAGAGCAGGATCATTCCCTGATGGTGCACCATGAACGTACGGATGATGGCATGAGTCTCACCGGTCTTTAGGCGCTCGGGCGTAAAATCTACTGATTCATAAAAACCGTAGAGTCCCCACATCTTAAGGCTTTCCAGCCTGGAAAGATTCTGCATCACTGCCTGGCTCATGAAAGGCAGCGCCAGGATGGATGCATATGGCGCGATCACCAGATCATTCGATAAGTTGCGTTTATACCCCAGGCTGGGGACACCAAACGCCTGGTATTGATAAACCTGGACAGCGTCGAAGTTATAGTAACTCGCCTCTGATATGCCCCAGGGAATGTTTTTCTGGGCGGTGAATTGAATTTGTTGTTCGATTGCCACATGGCAGCTTTGATCCATGAGTGTATTGGGATAGCTCTCCATAAAGAGATTGGGCATAAGGTATTCGAACATTGTGCCGCTCCAGGAGAGCAAGCAACGCACACCGTTAAACTGGGTCAATGGGCGGGCAAGATAAAGCCAGTGATTTTGCGGCACATCACCGCGTGCAATTGCGATCAGACTGGCAATCCGCGCTTCGGAAGCCATGAGATCATAGTAATTCTGGTCAAGCCGACCGGACTCTACATTGTAACCAATGTGAAAGACACGTCGCTGAGGGTCGAGTAGGAAACCAAAAGGCATGCTCTGGATGTAAGATTCGGCCCTTGCAGCAAGCACAGAATAATTGTCCAGTAACGAAGATGCGTTTTTTCCCGCCGCTCCCAGATCATAAGCGAGCGTGTCGCACCACTCGAATACGGCTCTGTCGTTTTGATCCAATAAATCGGTGATTTCCTCGATGATATTGCTGGCACGCTTGCAAAGAGCGGGAATATCACCAAGCAGAGGATGCAAGGAAAGATTTGCTTCCAGTGCTCGCCAGGCAGCAGCCAATTCCGGCCTTGCATCCAGTTCAAGAGGGTGTGGCATGTCTGCGATGGTAAGCAACCAGGGAGCAAGCACCTGGATGTCAATGCGGATACGTCGCAATTGGTGACGCACACGGTCAATCCAGACCGACAGCTTGCGGGCGTTCTCCGGCGCGTATTCCTGGTCCGACTCCTGGATCGCCTCCCACAGCATCGTTTCCAGCTCCGCCTGACCTTCCTGAAACAATTGCATGAGCAAATTTGGCGTGAATTGTTCCGGATCATTGAGAGCCATCACTTGAGCCTGTAAGGCCTCAATCGCAGCCTGTAATTTATCGGCGGCATGGCCCAAGCGTGCCTGTACAAGCGTGAGCGCCAACATTCCAAGAGTATCCAGAAAGCCATCCCAATTGATCACCGGAGTTTGAATCATTTCATAACACCCCTGGCGCAGGGTGATTAAACAGGCGGCCAGATTTCCGCTATCGACTGTGGAGATGTAACGCGGTGGAAGCGGAGCAAAGGTACGAGTATCATACCAGTTCAGGAAATGACCCCGGACGCGCTCCAAAGAGTCCATGCCATCAAACGAATCACGTAATCGCACAGATAATTCCAGAGGACCGATATAGCCCAGATCGTGAGCAGAGAGTGTCGAAAGTAACATCAAACCGATGTTCGTAGGAGAGGTACGGTGAGCTACCAGCCCGCGCGGGCTCTCTTGAAAATGATCGGGTGGGAGCCAGCGGTCTTCTGGACCAACAAAATGCTCAAAATACAACCAGGTGGAACGGGCCAACAAACGAAGCCTGTGCTCCTGCGCCGGGATGATCTTCTTAACAGGTTTTTGATCAGGGCGCCCGATGCGCGTGGCA
>DATGYJ010000043.1:0-3170 GCA_035298105.1 Anaerolineales bacterium
AGGCTTGAGCGCAACGGGTGTGGAGGGTGCGCGCGGCTCTGCGCGCGGTGCGCGGAACTGGTTGGCTTTCATCATCTCTTTCATCTCGTTCAGTTCGCTGCGGGCAATGCTGCGTTCGGGGGCAACTTCCCACATGGAGTGTTTCTTGGTTTCGCGTTCCTCAAGATCGCGTCGGTATTCAAGATCTGCTAATGCACGGGCGTTGCCAAAACGAGCTAGCATGGCGCCCAGAATGTCACCGGATACCCAGGCAATAATTGATGCGCCGGCGCCCATCACAACTGCCAGGACGGTCTTGAACCCGGTCACATCAACGCCGAAGCCTTTGAACGAGACGCCCAGGCCGGCGATAACCGACACAAACACGCCAACGCCGATACCGACCTGCAGCAACTTCACATTGACCTTGAGCGCCGACTTGAGGTCTTCGACTTCAGTCTTTCTGTTCTGGACTTCAGACTTGATGGTCGCAAAGACCACGATGCCAAATTCAACTGCCACTACGGCTGCGATTGCATCGCCCCAGCGCACGAGAATGTTTGACGACGAGGCTGCCTCATAGAACATATCGGCTGTTCGCAGGGCCGCCAGGATGATGGCGAATGCCGACTGGATCATGATAACGATGAACTGCCAGCCAATCGCCTCCATGAGGCGCATGTTTGGCGCCTTCGGCATCGGAAACTGTTGGTCAAACTTCGAGCAAAATGCCTGATATGCCTGCGCTTCGTAATGCTGTGCTTTTTGAAAGATCTCGCCGATCTTGTTCTCGCTAATAGGTTGTTCGTCCACTTTTGCCTCCAGAATTCTGTAAATATTGTGCTCTCGTCCAAGGTTTGATACCTTCGTAGTGGTATCTGTGATACAGCGCCAGGATTGCCTTGAGCTCCTCTTTGGAAATCCGGCGATCTTCTGCCATGCCGTGATGCCAGCGGCAAAGGGAAATGATGTTCTCGATCACGTCATCTCCGCCCTCGCCCCTGGCTTCAATGTGGTGCCCGTCTAAACAGCCTTTACATCCGTCTTTGTGCAGGAGCCCATAGAGACAAACACCGTCACGCCGGCGCGCCAGGGCGGTAGCCTGGCTGTCCACGTAGCGCGTATGTTTGGGGGTCGGGATAAAGGTCATCTCTGCACTCAGCGAAAAGTAATTGGCTTGCCTTGCGTAATTTGGGGATTGGGATCTCGTAACAAGCGAAGTCACGGTCCTGATTTACGGGCGCCCTACCGATGTCATGAGGAAGAGCGTACCCAACAACGATGGCGGATTTTTCTTCAAGCCTGACTGCCGTGAGCAGGATGACATCCGCTTTGATTACTTTGGTGATTGGCCACTGCAGAAAGCGCTTATGCAGCTTGGGTGTCCAGAGGGTCGCTTTGATATCGAGTCGCATGCTCTTGTAGAACATGTCGACGCCGCTATCCAGGTGCGTGTGCAATTCTTCAGACACATGGAAAAAGCGTCGGGCCGCCAGTTCTCCGGCGGCCCCGATCAGCTCAATATAGGTTCCGTACTGCGACACGTGGAGTTCTGTTTTATTGTTTTTCAGCCGTGCGGCTGCGATGTGCTCTAGGTAGGGCCACTGCGCAGACAGGTCCATATCTACGAATTTGGTAGCGCCATGATGGGGTTTGCGAGCGCCTCTTCCAGGTTCTTGAGCCCCACGTTCTTGACCAGGTAAACAGCTTCCTCAACAAGATTGCTGGCTTCGGCTTCGCTCAGCGTGATGCCGAGTTTCTCAGCCTGAATGACCAGCCACAGCATAGCCTGCTGTTTCTTCTCTTCGGACGCCAGGCCCCTGAGGGAGGGATCCTGAGCCAAGGCCGCCACGTACGTGTATGCCCAGTTCCGCAGGGTGTCGAAGGCTTTGCCGTGAAGGTGGAGCTTAAGATAGTTCATGGCCGGCTTGAAGGAAAAGGCCGTGAGCGTGGTGATTGCGATAAGGGCGGCGAGCAGCAGCCAGTTGATCAGGGAGATTGGGAGGGTGAAATCCATGTTGCTTCCTTTGAAATTTGAGTTTTCCGCAATATTTATATAGATCTCTATGTATATATAGTGTTTCTATATGTATCTAGTAGTCTATATATCTATCGCGCCACTTGCGTTGTGATTGTAACGTTGTTATTCCACTTTGTCAAGGTTGTGTTATGATTGGAACGCGCATACACCAACATCACCCTCACGGGAAATTGGTGCTGCTCTTGGAATTTCAGTGCCCTCGCCTGTCATTTATCAAAGTCGAGAAAGAAGTGAAGCCCATGCCAGCGTTCCTGCTGCAATGCTCTATTGATTTTTGTTTTGCAGTCGCTATAATTTATATAGTCGTCATGGTGGCTTGTTTTCCGGTTGTTGAGTGATGTTGTACCCAACCAGAGGAGCTGACAATGAAATACCCAGTGAAGGAAAATATCTCTTACGAAGAGATCGAAAACGGTGCTCTTATCCTCTTGCTTCTAAGAGAGAGCAAAACTTGGGAAGAATTGTGCGGAAGATTCGCTTATGCAGATCCGACGCAACTCTTCAACACGACCACCATGACTCTTCTCAAAAAACTGTTTGAAATGCGCGGCCTTGGGTTGATCAGTTTTCAGGATGAGGAGACTCAAGATGGCAAGAAGCCCATTGGAGAGATTAAAGAAACTGGTCTGTGGTCAAATATTCGTGTGGCTTTTGGCGGCATGAGCCTGTCAGATGTAGCTCTGCTTTCTCGACACTCGAATGGAATAGCTATCTCTCCGGTCTTTGGGCGTCCCAGCCAACCTGAACAGAAAATAGATGTCTTTGTCTTGATGCCGTTCAACGCCAAGATGAAAAACGTTTATACCAACCATATCAAAAAGTTGGGCGATGAGTTAGGCGTGGTTATCCTGCGTGCCGATGATATCTTTTCACCAAGGCCCTTCATGGGAAAAGTTTGGGATGGGATCTGCGCAGCGCAGCTTGTTCTCGCGGACTGCACGGAAAAGAACGCAAACGTGTTCTACGAGATTGGCATGGCCCACACCATCGGCAAGAAGGTCGTGCTCATCACCCGGTCGGAAAAGGACATTCCGGCCGACATCAAACATTTCGACTATATCCTGTACAACTACGATCCGGAGGGAACCGAGCAGTTGATTGAGAAACTGAGAACGTACATCAAATCCCAATTCAATCTTTGAGCTAATCA
>DATGYJ010000044.1:0-2143 GCA_035298105.1 Anaerolineales bacterium
TGTTATCGAGCCTCCTGTTTTGAATTGGTCAGCAGACGAAATCAACCTGAATGACTTGCTCACTGATCTGACTGCCTCCAATCTGGCTGCCTTCAAACCGAAGATCATTTCCGGTGAGATACTATCCTTTGTGATGCGACAGGTCAAACACATTCCCGTCGTCCGTCGAGTAGAACAAAATAGACAAAATTATCTGATCGTGGTTTGCCCGGATCTTGCTCGATAACATAGAAATGGCACCCAACATTGATAGTTGAAGGAGTATTGCCAATGCAATCGAATAACGTAACTCCCCACCCTTCGGATCGTTTGACCTGGCTGTGGTTGGCAATTGGAGCTATCCTTTTGCCGTTTGCCAACATCCAGACCGTCTGGCCCATTGCAGCTTGGCTGGCACCTGTATTCCTGATGCGCTTTAGTCGCACACGCCCTCCTAAGGTGGGTCTGACATTGATACTGGTGGCTCAGATTTTCGCAACTGCCATCGGCATGCGAAATGATTACACTGCGATTCCTGCCGGGCCGCTGCTCATCGGCGCTATCCTGGCTTATAGTCTGCTGTTCTGGCTACCCTTTTTGCTCGATCGGCTGCTCGTCGCTCGTCTGCAGGGCGTTCTCCGAACACTGGTTTTTCCCTTGGCGGCTGTGACCCTCAATTATCTGTTGCTTTTCACCCCTTTCCACACTTTAGGCTCGCCAGCTTATACCCAGTATGGCAACCTGCCCTTGATGCAACTCGTCTCCCTCACTGGTATCTGGGGCTTGACTTTCCTGATCTCCTGGTTGGCGCCGGTCATCAACGAAGTTTGGGAGCAGGGCGCCACAATGTATGTCTCACGCTACAGCCTGCTGCCTTTCGCGCTGACATTCGTCAGTGTGCTGGTTTATGGTAGCGCCCGGCTGACCCTCACACCCAATACGCCAGTGGTGCGCGTCGCAGGGTTAACACCTGACCGTACATTATGGAGCTATTTGCCAGTCGCTGATATCGCCCGTAGTAGCGACGCGGAGCGGTCAACGCTACATCCCAAACTAATGCAGATTGTGGCAGAACTCTTGTCACGCAGCCGGCAGGAAGCCCTGGCTGGGGCAAAAATTATCACTTGGTCTGAGACCGCTGCTTTTGTCTTGCAAGAAGATGAACCAACCGTTCTGGAGCAGGCGCGCACCCTGGCGCGCGAGGAGAACATCTATCTTCAGATTGGTCTCATGGTAATCCGTCAGACCCAGCAATTCCCCTTCGGCGAGAACCGAGCTATCCTGATTGACCCGGACGGCGACGTGGTGTGGGATTACCACAAGGCATTTCCGGTTCCCTTTGGCGATGGGCAGGAGATAGCTCCTGGACCAGCCATCATCCCCAGCATACAGACACCCTTAGGACGTTTAGCGAATGTAATCTGCTTCGATCTGGATTGGGTGCCTTATCCACGCCAAGCTGGGTTAGCGCAGGTGGGGCTCATGCTGGTGCCATCCGACGACTGGCTGGCGGTTGAAAACGACCATGCCAATAGCGCGGTATACCGGGCCATTGAGAACGGCTTTTCGATGATCCGCCCCACCGGCAAGGGCGTCTCGCTTGTAGTGGATGCTTTGGGCCGCGAACTTGCCAGGGGAGAGTATTACAGCACTGATCGCCTCACTATAGTGGCTGAGGTTCCGATGCAGGCGCTACCCACGCTATATAGCCAGATCGGCGATGTGTTCGCCTATGCCTGCATCATCGCACTTACTGTCGTGACCATTTTAGGGCTCTTACATATAGAGCGTGTGAAAGTAGTTTCTCCCCGAACCGCGTGAGTGAGATTTGTTTTAACATGTATCGACTTCCTGAGAAAAGAAAATGCATCCTGTAAATAAGCAATTCGGCGCACGTAAAGAAGAAGTAGAACTCCTCTTACAGGTAAATTCCAGAACGGAAGCGGTCTTGCGATTGGGAAATCCAGCATGCCCATTTTCAGGGCTGCCGTTTACGCGGCACGCACCCCGGTTTCGAAAATAGTGACGACGGAAACCGAGAAAGTCATCATGCCGGAAGGAACCCTTGGCTTTATGTCCAATATGGAATGTAACGGTGCGAGCTTCGTCCTCAATGTAGAAGAGGCGGAGGGGCGAACGGTAGATCAAGTGGCCGACACGGTGG
>DATGYJ010000045.1:0-6155 GCA_035298105.1 Anaerolineales bacterium
GCAGGAATCCCTCTTTATCCGCGTCGAGAATGGCAACCAGTGACACTTCAGGAAGATCCAAACCTTCACGCAAGAGATTGATACCCACCAGCACATCGAACACGCCGAGACGCAGATCGCGCAGAATGCCCACCCGTTCCAGCGTTTCTACTTCCGAATGCAGATAGTGGACCTTCATGCCCAGCTCCTGCAAATACTCGGAGAGGTCTTCCGCCATTCGCTTCGTGAGCGTAGTGACCAGGACACGCTCGCCTCTTTCCACCCTCTGCCTGATCTCTCCGACCAGGTTGTCGACCTGACCCGTCGTGGGTCTTACTTCCACTTCTGGGTCAACGAGCCCGGTCGGGCGGATGATCTGCTCCACCACCTGGTCCGCTTTGCCCAGCTCATAGGGTCCCGGCGTCGCGGACGTGTAGATCGTGTGGCCCATCACCTGCTCGAATTCATCGAACTTGAGCGGACGGTTATCCACCGCGCTCGGCAAACGGAATCCATACTCAACCAGCGTCTCCTTGCGAGAGCGGTCGCCGTTATACATCCCGCGGATCTGCGGGATGGTCATATGGCTCTCGTCGATCACCAGCAGATAATCGCTCGGCAAAAAGTCGATCATCGTCCAGGGGTGTGTGCCCGGGGCACGCCCATCCAGATGGCGTGAGTAGTTTTCAATGCCTGAACAATAGCCAACTTCCTTTAACATCTCAAGATCGTAACGCGTCCGCTGTTCGATGCGTTGCGCTTCGAGATGTTTCCCCTGCTCTTTGAAGAACGCCAGACGTTCTTCCAATTCGCCTTCAATGTTGCGGATGGCCTCTTTCAAGCGGTCAGCGTCCGTGAGATATTGTTTGGCCGGGTAGATCGAGACCTCCTTCGGCTCGTCGAACACTTCGCCGGTCAACGGGCTGAACTGCATAATGCGTTCCACTTCGTCGCCGAAAAATGTGATGCGATAGCCTCTCTTGTCCTCATAGGCCGGGATGATCTCCAACGTATCGCCGCGCACTCTAAAGGTACCCGGGCGCAGCTCCAGGTCATTGCGCTGGTACTGTGACTCGATCAACTGGCGCAGCAAGGCGTTCCGGCGATAGAGCTGGCCGTTCTGCAGGACGACCGTCCCTTTGCCAAACTCTTCCGGTGAACCCAAACCATAAATACAGGACACGGAAGCGACAATGATCACGTCCCGGCGCGAGACCAGTGCAGTCGTCGCGGCGAGACGCAAGCGCTCGATCTCTTCATTGATCTCAGTCTCTTTTTCGATGTACAGGTCATGGCGCGGCACATAAGCTTCCGGCTGATAGTAGTCATAATAGGAAACGAAATAAGAGACCGCATTTTGAGGGAAGAACTCTTTGAACTCGGCATATAGCTGCGCAGCCAGGGTCTTGTTGTGCGCCATGATGAGAGCGGGCTTCTGCAGTTCCTGGATGACACTCGCCATGGTGAATGTTTTTCCGGTACCCGTGGCTCCCAGCAGAACCTGGTGTTCTTTCCCGGATTGAATGCCCTCGACGAGGGCACGGATAGCTTCGGGCTGGTCGCCCATCGGTTGAAAGGGTGCTTGAAGTTTAAAATCCATAGTTTATTTTGTGAAAAGAAAATGGGAACTAGCTACCTGACACTTTTGACTTTCAGCAATCCTCGGTGGTCGAGTGCCCCGTGTTCGTCGGGGTGTACCGAGACCACACATTTCATGTAAGCTTTCGCTTTCAGGTTACTTTTGGTCTCGGTACGGCGGGAGACGCTCACCGGCACTCCCTGGCACCTTACGCCCCCTTCGGTCAGCGCGATACCGCCTACTCGACCAACGGATTACTTTTGAAACAAACTGCCAGGTGGCGAGAATGGGAACGGGTGTTCTATATATTGTACCATATCGCTTACACCATACCTCTCCAGAGTATAATCGCCGTATTGAGAATCAAATTTATGAAAACACTTTTTTACATCCTCGGTATTTTGCTTATCCTGGCAGGCGGCACTTTTTTCCTGCAAGGGATCAACGTCTTGCCCGGCAGTTACATGGCGGGCAAGACGCAATGGGCGATCATCGGCGGAGTGATGGTCGTGATCGCGCTGGGTCTCATGGTCTGGGCATATCGCCTGAAGTGATCTCGTGGAGGAGATCAAGACCGGCGACCGGGTTCAGATTTTCCTGACTGCCAGGGTCTGGGGCAGGGAAGGCTGGTTCGATGGCACCGTTGTCCGCATCGATCCCTATACTCAGCACCGCAGTTTTTACTGGGTGGAAGTAGATGAGTCAGCCGGGGCCGTTCCTGGAAAAGGTACAAGGCTGATCTCTGTCTTGAATCCCAAGAACATTCGGAAAGCATAATCGTTTTTTAATCTAAAGGCAGTACAATGGGCGGACTTCCTGTAAGGATAGACATCATAACGAAGTCTACAATTTAATTAATCACGGGAAATTCAGTAAATCACAGGTCTGGCTTTGGAGTCAGCCACGCCCCGCAGGGGTGTGCTGGCGTATTCTCAGGAGCAAGCTCCTTGACTCCAAGATCGTGATTTACTAAAGATAATTTTTTTATTGATATTTTGTGGTGATTGCGTTTTATTGAAAGAGGCAAACAGATGAATAAGAAAGCGATGTTTCTCCCAGCACTGCTCCTGGTTTTGAGTTTTATCCTGTCAGCATGTATGGGACTGATCCCTTTGCAGGAAGAACCCGCAGCGAGCCAGTTCGGCCCTGCGACCTCCCTTCAGGAACAGCAGACAAAAACATTCGAGACATTATGGAAGGATTTACAGGACAATTACATTTACTTTAAAACAGCAGATGTGGATTGGAACGCTTTACACGATAAGTACCTGGGGCGCCTCAAAACCGGGTTGACCTCTGAACAATTCGCCGGCCTGGTCACGGAATTGGAAAATGAGCTCCCCAAGGGAAGTCTGGTCTATCAATCACGGGCGGAACGGATCAAAGCAGACACGGCCGACACCTCCTCTTATGAAGGCATCGGCGCCTTTGTCGGGTTTAGCGAAGACCCAAAACCACATATTATTTTACTGGCTGTGATCGCGGGGTCGCCGGCCGAGAAGGCCGGCTTAAAGGCACACGACAGCATTTTCGATATCGATGGCAGCCCGGTCCTTTTGGAAGAAGGGCTTGGAGCGGTAAACCGTGTGCGCGGGCCAGCCGGCAGTTCGGTGACACTCGGCGTTCAGAGTCCGGGCACGTCCGAACGCTCGGTTGAAGTCAAGCGCGGTAAGCTGTCAAGTACGGGCAAGCTCGAGGCCCGCGTGATCGAGGGGACAAATTATGGTTATATCCTCTTCCCTCCCACCGGGGACAGCGCACTGGTGCAGGAGGTAACTCAGAGCCTTCAGACATTCACAACAAATAGAAAACTGGAAGGGCTGATCCTTGATCTGCGGATCGCCAATTCGACCAGCGGCTGGCCGCTCGAAGATTTGTCGGCCATGTTCTACAACGGGACCTTGGGCGAATTTTATAACCGCAGCAACAAGCAATTGGTCCAGGTCAAAGGACAGGATGTGCTCGGTTCGCAGAAGATACCGCTGGTCATTCTGGTTGGGAAGAACACCATGGGGTCTCCGGAAATTTTTGCAGCCGGTCTCCAGGCCCAGAAGAGGGCAACCGTGATCGGAGAGAGCACACCCGGCTCTGTGGAAGCAAGTTCATCTTTTTATCTGCCAGACGGCTCGCAGGCCTTCATTGAAACGATCTCTTTTACCCTCCCGAACGGCGACGCACTTGGGAATACCGGGGTCGTGCCGAGTATCCCGGTGACGGCGGGTTGGGATCAGGTCCTGCCGAATAAAGACCCGGTCCTCGACCGGGCAATTAAATACCTGGATGGACAGCAATGAAAAAACTTATTGTTTTTGTGTTGAGCGCCTTTTTGATCGCATCCTGCCTGCCTCAAAATCTGCAAGTGCCGCAGAGCCCCCTGCTTTCTGTGCTTGAGCGCAAATCAGGGCTGATCGCATATATGGGCGCAGATGGAAATGTATATGTTTCTGACCAGGCCGGCAAGAAGCTTCAGCAGCTGACCAAGGATGCCGTGATCCCGAAGAATCAGGGCGACCCATTCCTGATCTACCAATACCTGACCTGGTCCCGCGATGGAAGCCAGCTGGCTTTCGTTAGCGTAAACTCCGACGGGACACAAGCCAAATCGAAGTTAATGGTCGCCAATATGGATGACAATTCGGTCAACGCGGTCTATACCAGCGGGAGTGAGCATCCCGTTTATCTGAACTGGTCGCCAGACAATGCCAATGTCGGTTTCATCTCCACGAATGTTTCGAACCAAAACCTGATCCTGCAAAGCGTGCCCTCAAAAGGCGGAGACCGGACCATTCTCGATACCGGTGCGCCCTATTACTGGTCCTGGGCGCCCGATGGACATGAGATGATCGTTCACGCAGGCGGCAGCGCCAACTCAACCCCCGAGCATATCGCATTTTTGAACGTCGGCTCGAAAGATATCACGGAACAGGTGTTGGATTCGACTGCCCCTTCATCTCAGGCAGGCACGACGCAAGCTTTCCAGGCGCCCGCCTGGTCACCAGACGGCAGCCACATCGCCCTGGCACGGACAGTCGATAAGGAAAACCAGATCGTCATCACCGACAGCACGGGTGAGAACCCTAAAAAGGTCGGCACGTTTACGAACAAGACCGCCTTCGCCTGGTCCGGTGACAGCACCCGGCTCGCGTATCTGGATAGCACACAGGCCCTGGACGCAGGTACCCTCGGCTCCCTACATGTCGTTGACCTGGAGACATCCAAGGAAACCGTGAAGGATGGAGATATTCTCGCTTTCTTCTGGTCGCCCAGCGGAAAAGAGATCGCGTACTTCATTCTCTTCCAGGCCAATAGCAACTCGTCGGGCGGGTCGAGCGGTTCTACCCAGACCACGCCCCAATTTGTGCTCGATCTGAACGTGCTGGATGTAACCACCGGGGAAAGCCGCGAGCTATTCAAGTATCGTCCCACGCAGCAATTCCTGAGTGTCCTGCCATACTTCGATCAATATCACCAGTCGGTTACGATCTGGTCGCCAGACAACAATAATCTGGTCCTGTCGTTCATCGATGACTCGGGCAATCCGGGCATCGCGGTCGTCGCGGCCTCAGGCAAATTGGAACCACGCATCCTGACACAAGGATATTTGGCTTTCTGGTCCTGGAAATAGTAATATGGATAATATGGAGTCCAGCAGCAAGCTGCTGGACTCCATAACTGCCGGACTGCAGAGATAATAAAAACTGGCTGGGATTACCTTCCCAGCCAGTTTTGTTTTATTCTGCGTTCACGCTTGATTTTGTCTTGCGTTTCGCTTTAGGCTTGTCTTCCTTGTCTTCCGATGTTTCTGACTTCCCGTTCTTTCCATTGCTTCCATTGACAATGGTTTCTTCCACTAAAGTCTTTAGCAGCAATTCACTGTCAAGACCCTCATCATTGGTGGCCGCAGCCCGGATCACCTCGATGCACTGTTTGCCGGTCAGATCATTTCTCGCCAGCAGGGCCTGGGCAACCGCATGGACCTCCGGCGAATGCTTGACCAGGATCTGCTCGGTCTGCTCTTCAAGTTTTCGCCAGAATTTTTCGACCAGCTCGGTTTTCTCTTTGCCTGCAGCCATTCCTGGCTGCATCTGCATATCCACCGGAGGACCAAAATAACCGTAATGCCCCAGCTGCCATAAGCGGGCGCGCACGTTCTGAAAATCGCTGGTTGCCCCTGTCCAATACTCGCCCAGGAAGATCTTGGTCGCCACATGCCCGGCCATGGAAACGAGGATATCAGCGACAAAGGTCCTCAAAGGCAGGGCGTAAATATCGTAATTCGGCACAGGCAGCACATATCCGAGTGCCTCCGAACGGCGGACAATACTGACACGCACAATACGTTCATCCGGGCGCAGATAATACTGGACCACCGCGTGACCGGCTTCGTGATAAGCAACCTGCCGGCGTTGATCCTCTTCCATCTCTTCAATGGGATTCTCCAGGCCCATGGCCTGCTCCTGGAACGCCAGCTCGATATCATGCTGGGCTACACGGTCACGCCCATCGAACAGCGCCAGCCGGACGGAGTCCTTGGTGATGGCGGACATGATGCGGGCCGGAGTTGCCCAGGCCGTATCACTGACGATGGCTTCTATAT
>DATGYJ010000046.1:0-6025 GCA_035298105.1 Anaerolineales bacterium
GGGTCACAGATCGCTCTCGCCTGGATTCTGCACAAGCCATATGTCAATAGTCCGATCATCGGCGCGACCAGGATGAATCACCTCGATCAAGCTATCGCTGCTCTCGACATCAAACTCTCCGATGAGGAAATCAAGAGACTCGAAGAGCCATACAAGCCCCATCCCATTTTGGGACATTCTTAGAATTGAGCCGCGAAGACGCAAAGCTCACGAAGAATCTCTGCGACATTCAATATCCTTAGCGAACTCACCTGCACTCCCCGGCACCGCCCGTGATTTGCTTGGCAAATCAGGCAGGTGTGCGCCCTTGGCGGTTAAAAAATGAGCCTGTCCGCCCTCAAGCCACATATGGGGGCTTAAAATGGCGTATAACCAGCGTTTTTTCGAAAGTAATGGTTCGCTAATCCTTTGGTAATCCCTCGCTCATCCTTTGATCAGCTCTCGGAGACAAAAATACCCCCAAATATGGCTTGACGCCAATAGATATCAAGTTTAGAATATAGACGTCTATACACCGTGAAACAGTCATTTATAGGGTAATTTGGCGCCAGATGAATTTTTTTATTTGGACGCAATTATTCATTTTGAGGAAATAAACAAAATATGGCTGTCTTCATCAAACCTGATCGTGTTCCGCTTTACGTTCAGATCCGTAAGTCCCTGCAAGATGACATTGCAAACAATATTCTGGTCCCCGGACAGAAGATTGCTTCGGAGGATGAGCTGGCTACCCGGTTTGGCGTCAGCCGGATGACAGTGCGTCAGGGTATTTCAGACTTGATTGATGAGGGGTTATTATACCGACGCCATGGTATTGGCACTTTTGTAGCCCGGCGGCATATCGAGCGGGACCATACCCGTCTCGAAAGTTTTGTAGAGAATGCCAATCAGGAAGGTCTTGACATCAATATTCAAGTATTGATTGCTGATATCCTTCCTGCGAAGCTCAAAGTAGCCCGTTCATTATCCATCTCAGAGGGGGATTTGGTTGTACGAGTCAAGACCTTGCGAAAAGTAGAAAATCTACCGATCACTGTTCATGATGCTTATGTCCCTCATAGTCTGTTTCCTTATTTGCTGTCAGAAGATTTGGAAGCTCAACACTTGTGGGCTATATATGAATCTTGCGGACTAAGGGTGAAACGAGCTATCCAACATGTGGAGGCGCGTGAGGCAGATGAAGATATCGCGAAACTGTTGGATATGGATGAAGGACTTCCAATCCTATATAAGGAGCGCATTGTATATCTGGATGACGGGACGCCGATCGAATTTACATATTGTTATAACCGGGGAGATCGGTATTCCTTAACAATCGGTCTCAATCGCTAAGTGCAGCGAATAACATATCCATCTGCACATAATGAAAAGAGGAAAATAAAAAACCATAAATAAATATGTAGCTGACAATATACGCTCTCCGATGATCCCTGGTTATCTTATTAGGGCCGCTGTTTCGGCAGAAAGGAATCCTATATGTCCATCGTTCCCTTTAAGGAAATTATGGCGGATGCATTTGATCGGCGGTATGGGGTCGGGGCATTTAATATTGTAAATGACCTTACCCTGGAAGCGGTACTTCAGGCTGCAGAAGAGGCGCGGTCACCGGTCATAGTGCAGACTTCCGTGAAAACGGTCAAAGCCATTGGTATTGATGTTTTGTATGCCATGTGGATTGAGATGACTCGCAAGATTACGGTTCCGGTTTGCCTCCATCTGGACCACTGTCCCGACAGGGCAATGATCAGCGCCTGCCTGACAAGAGGCTGGGGATCTGTGTTGTTCGACGCATCATCGATGCCCCTGGAAGAAAATCGCCGGCAGACCATCGAGGTAGTCGCTGAGGCTAAACCTTTTGGAGCAGGCGTGGAGGGCGAAATCGAAGGTATCAAAGGTGTGGAGGATGGCGTTGGTTCAGATCTGGAGTCGGAACGCAAGACACTGGAAGTCTCGCTGGATTTCATTCGCGCAACCGGAATAGACTGCTTTGCTCCCGCCATTGGTAACGCTCATGGTGTTTATAAAGTAACTCCTAAGCTGGATAACGAGCGTGTGACCAATATCGTCAATGCTCAACCTATCCCAATTGCACTTCACGGTGGCACCGGGCTTACAAACGACCAGTTCAAAGATTTGATCGCCCGCGGTTGCGCCAAGGTTAACATCTCCACTGCATTGAAAATTACATACATGCAATCGAACCTGGCTTTCTTGCGTGAAGCAGAGGCCAAGAACAAATGGGATCCCCCGTCCTTGTTCAAACATGTTAACCAGGCCGTGAAAGAAATGGTAAGCGGATATCTCCAAATATTTGGTTCAGTGGGAAAAGCATGATGAAAGCCTTAATTTTCGACTGTGATGGCGTTTTGGCCGATACTGAGCACTCCGGTCATCTGCCCCCTTTCAACCAAACCTTTCGAAAATTTGGTCTACTGGTAGACGCTGCAGGATCTTGAATCCTGTCTCGAAAGTTAATAAAACAAGGATAACACCAATGGACAAAGATGCTGAATTTGTAGTGCAAGTCATAGCCAAGTCTGTTCTCGAAAACGAGAAATACTTTAGCGAGTTGGATGGGGTCGTCGGCGACGGCGATTTTGGCTATTCGATCGCCCGTGGATTTGAGAAGGTCCTGCAAGAATGGGATAACCTGGATCATAGTCTGCCTGGAAATTTCTTAAAAAAGATTGCCTCCGTAATCATGGGCTCTGTCGGTGGCGTCTCAGGCTCCATTTGGGGCACTTCATTTCTACGTGCTGGCATGTCATTGGGGTCTAAAACGGAAATTGAGCGGGCCGACGTAATTACCATGTTCAGAGCCGCGATAGAAGGAATTAAAAAACGCGGCAATACCGATCTGGGAGACAAGACTTTGCTGGATGCTTTAGTTCCGGCTGTCGATCGATTGGAAAAAGCCTTCAATGAGGGGAAAGATACCGCAACAGCGCTGGAAGAAGCGGCCGTGGTCGCCAGGGAGAGTGCCGAAGCTACCCGTCCCATGATCGCCAAGAAAGGTCGAGCTGCATATACGGGTGAACGTAGCATTGGAACGCTGGATGCCGGCGCCATTGCTATGGCTGTCTTGTTTGAAGCTGTCAGCAAGGCCTGGAAAGAATGATTTCCAACCATTTGTTTCAAAAGGAGATATAGAATGAAGAAGTTTGTCAACGACCCGAACAATTTTGTACCGGAAATGTTGAAAGGGATTGCCCTGGCGAATCCCAAGACGCTGAAATATATCCCCGCATACAACCTGATCATGCGCGCCGATATCCCCATTCAAGATAAAGTGTCCATCATGCAGGGATCAGGATCCGGGCATGAGCCCGCTCATGTAATGGCAGTCGGTAAGGGGATGCTGGATGCCGCCTGCCCTGGTAACGTATTCGCTGCTCCTCCCGCAGATTATGTGTACCAAACCACCAAGCTGGTTGCCTCGAAAAAAGGTGTTCTCCACCTTTTGAATAACTACACCGGCGACACCATGTCCTTTGAGACCGGGCGCGAAATGGCCGAGGCTGACGGAATCGAAGTGAGGACTGTTGTCATCAACGATGATGTCGCAGTAAAAGATTCCACGTGGACAGTCGGACGGCGTGGCGTGGCAGGCAACTTTTTTGTGATCAAAGCTGTAGGGGCTGCGGCGGAACGAGGTCGCAGCCTGGAAGAATTGGAATCCCTCGGCAACCGGGTTGTGGCAGTTACCCGTACCATGGGCATGGCTTTGACAGGTTGCACTCCACCGGCCAAGGGTACGCCAATCTTTACCCTGGCTGAAGATGAAATGGAAATGGGTATCGGTATCCACGGGGAGCCAGGGCGTAAGCGCGTTAAGTTGGCACCGGCAAATGCGATCGTCGATGAAATGTTGGAGGCAGTAGCCAGTGATCTGCCTTACAAGGCGGGTGACAACGTGGCATTAATGATCAACGGCATGGGCGGCACGCCAATCTCTGAGCTTTACCTGCTCTATGGCTATGCCCATGAACAGGTTGAGAAGCGCGGCATGAAGATAACCCGCAACTATGTGGGTGAGTATTGCACTTCTCTGGAAATGGCTGGTTATTCGTTGACTCTGGTCAAGCTGGATCCTGAGCTGGAAGATCTGTTGGCTGCTCCGGCGGAAATTGCTATCCGCGTATTCTAAGGGGTATGTCTCTCATTACAATTGAATAGTCCCGCAGGCGGCAATCAGGCGACAAAGATTACCTGTATAACCCTGCGGGACGGTGTTTTTGACTCAACTGGAATGGCTTGCTCGTGAGCTTTCCAGTTGTTTTGATCTGAGGCTGATCAAAACTGCAGGAGCTAATGCTGACAGACTGCCATGCGTTTGCCGATAAACGTTTCCAAACCGACAAACCCTTTCGAAAATGTTTCTACCGTACTGACCGTAGACGGATGAGTGTTGAACTGCTCCAGGGCCAATCCATTCGGGTCATAAGCCTGAATGCAGTATGGAATTCTCATCAACTTGTCCAGCACTTCGCCCGGCACTTCCTCTTCGATCTCAGGTCTGAAATCCAGGTCGTTGCCCATGTCGAAGAGCGGCTCCAGCACATAGGGCGGACAGGTGTAAACCATGTCGCCTCCGGCAATTTTTTGTACATCCCAGAAGCGAAGCTTTCCAGCCACCAGCGGGCCCGGGCGCAGGGAGCAGGCGAGCATCTTGCTGGCATATCCGTTCGCGGCCAGGATATGGTACGCGCGGCGGAAGACCGCAATGCCGAACCAGTGCTTATCCTGCCAGGATAATTCAATGTTCTTGCGCTCGGCCTGGATATCGAGCGTTTCCTGCTCAATCAGCCTTCCGATCATCATAGTGATGACCGCACGCCACCGTTTCATGTTGACGCCATTGTGCTCGGCAAATCGGAGACCTTCTCTGGCGGCATTTGCAGAGGCCAAAATCTGCGGCAGAGTGAAGCATACGGTGGTGTTGGTGCTGATTCCTTTCGAGGTCAGGATTTCGACGACTTCAATACCTTGCATGCTCGCAGGCACTTTGATCATCACATTTGGGCTGAGGGCAGCGAGTTCCTCGGCATCATGGACCATATCCGCGGTCTCGGTAAAGAGGCGGGGATCCAACTGGCCTGAGATCCAGCCGAAGCGTCCTCTGCTGGCTTCGAAGATGGGTAAATACATCTGCGCGCCTCGCTTCACAACTTCCTTGTACGTCAACCAGACGAGTTCCTTCAAGCCGAGCTCAGGATTCTTTTGAAGGAGGTCGTCCACCCAACGGCCCCAAAAGTCTGGGTCACTTTGGATCGCCTGCCATGAAAGGGGCGGGTTGGTGGTGCAACCTCGGAAGACGCTTTTAGAGGGCGCTTCGAAGTTATACAATCGTGCGAGTTGTTCCTCCAAAATCGGCTTTCGGGAGGGCTCACAAGAGTCGATCATCTTGTGAACCCACTGGCCGTAAACCAGCGGTGACGAATCCCACCATATTTCCATGTCGGCGTGGGTCTTGACCAATCGTTCAACCGGACTCTCGTTCATTGCAACTATTCCTTTCTGCCGAAAACCAGCAAAGAATATTTTCCTGTTTCTCTCGCTCGCCCAGGCAGGGACTCGCGTATCACCCCACTGACCTAACAGAATTGTGGCATATTATCAATACTTTTACAACTGACAAACATCATCATTTGCAGCCCAAAACAGCAATTGGCAGCAGCCTCACAACCGCCGCCAAACAAAATTCTTACGCCCTGATTCGCTCTCCCTGAGGGTCTCACAGCCTCCAGCTTCTACAACGGCGCTTGAACGATGTTCGTGCCCACTTGTTTACGATGATGGTTGGGGCATCAGGGTACAAGCTCCACTTTAAATACCCATGGACCTTTGTAGGTCTTGCCGTGTTCCTCAAGATAGGTTTGGTAGGCTTCTTTTTCACTCAACCCCGGGTAGTTCGTGAGGAGTTGATTTGTCAGGAGTATATCGGGATCAAGGTTTTCGAGTTCTGGAATTGTCAATGTGAGAGAGGTCGGATCGCTGCTGCCGATGGGGAACCCGATCTTCATGC
>DATGYJ010000047.1:0-5866 GCA_035298105.1 Anaerolineales bacterium
GATTCGCTGCAGCTTCTGCTGAACCGCCGCGCTTTCAGGATCATTCCCCGAAGCCATCTCATACAAGGCTACGTGGTTGAGTGGATCATGCGCTAATATGCGCTGCAATTCAGTCTGTGCTTCTTCTAGTCTTCCGGCTTGCCGCAGAGCGATCGCCAACAGGAGCGCGGGTGAGGTCCTTTCGACAGCCCGCTGGCTTGCCTGATAGAACAATCGGATCGCAAGGTCGCAATTTTTCTTGCGCAGGGCGATTTTACCGAGGCCCATGAGTGCCGTACTTGAATGGGATTGAGAGGCGCGTGCGGCGGTGAAGTGTTTTTCGGCATCAGCCAGGCGCCCCTCGATCAATGCAATCTGCCCGCGATAATAGGAGCTTACACTGAGCCCGGCCTCCTCCGCATAGGCAAGCTGCCTATCTGCTTCCGTAAACATGGCAGACCGGAGGTACAGCAGGCCAAGTCGGAGATGTACTTCGCGGTGGTCGCCCGCAAGTTCCAGCGCCTTCCGATAGGCTTCTTTTGCTTCCTCGCGGTTGTCAAAGTTCTCGTACTTCATGCCCTGCACATAAAAATAGTCTGCCGTCTCAGGCTGGATATCTTCTGTTCTTTCGAATGCATCAATTGGATCAGGTGCGCGGTTCTGAGTATTCTCCAATAGTACGCCGCCGACTGCATCCCGAACGATCAGAGTAAGCGGTTGATCTGCAATTTCGACGGCCTGCATGGTTGTTTCATGAATCCACGGCGTTTCAGGAGCAGGCGAACAAGTCTCGTCTACGAGAACTTTGTTAGGCACTGTGACAATGACCGAGACGTTGGCATAAGGTCTTGCCGGACAAAGTGCCACAGTCAATTTGACGGATTCACTGTTGGGAATAGCTGTCAGGCTGAGCCTGGCGCCCATCATCTCTGAAGCACAGGTCAGGCCGCCTATTCCCCGCAGCGGAAGCCACCATTCACGCCAGGCACGCCTCCCCCCCGGCTGCAAAAAGTCAAAATCAAGCTGGGTTTCCATGGCGCCGCATTGGGTCTCGGCATACAACGATCCATCATCGGTCAGGGCAGTCTGGTTGACCACGCCGACCGGTGCATTCCCCCAGGACCAAAGTTTCATTCCAGCGACATCCCGGCGATTGGCGACATGGGCAAAGCCATGATCGACCTTATGCTGCCAGGCACCAAAATAGTCCCATGCTACCTCTCTGCCAAAGATGGATACCTGGGCGAGCATGTTCTTCTGCCAGCGAAAATTCACAGGTGTCTGAAGTCCCCGGGCAGGCCACATCGGTACGCCTTCCATGCCCGGCAGACCGGGGTCTTCCTGGATCAAATCGAGGCGTGCAAATGGCCAGGAGGCGCTGCCTGCAAATTCGTAGGAACGCGCCCGATGGAGTGGATAAATAAACTCTGTGCCTTCGTTGGCATCCAGAGAGGCATTCGTCCAATAGTGGTAGCGGCCTGGGAGCGTGCCCGGGTTGCAAAGATAGACGTCCTGAGCCAGGGCACAGCGCTCAGGGAAAAGCGTCAATGTGATCATCCAGCGCAAACCAGAGAGATGCTCCAGCCCGCCAAGCGAGGCACTGGCTGACCCATCCTCATGTTTACGAAGATCCCAGTTCACCTTATCGGTAGTTGTTGGAGCATGCGCCACAGGGAAGCTGAATTCCACGCCTCCCGAGAAAAAAGCCCCACGGATCGCCAGCGGCGCAAAGCGCACGATCGGGTTTTTGTAAAACACCTCTCGTTGGGAGATCTTGTCAAAAACGGAATAGGCCCGGCCGCCCAGATCAGTGATGATTGTGACCCGCAGATACTGATTCTCCAATACCAGCGTATGGTACGTCTTGTCACGGCTGGTAGAGTCGATATCATCCAGAAGTGTATAAGGGTAAATATACGCCACCCCATATTGAGAGCGAAAGACGGGATTCCGATTTTCACCTTTGATCGCATAGGTGGGCAGGGTGAGCGTTCCCTCGTGTACTTGAACTTCTTCTTTCATAGTCAACCGATCCGTTCCAAGAGAATGTTACAGCGTGGAATTTCAACGATATGTGATCGTTGAGGACAGACCCTCCGTGAGCCACTTGCGCATGGTGATGGCTAGAATAATAGGCGGGATCATAGCCAGCGTGAGACAGACGGAAATCAGGGAATACGAGACATCTGGATTACCCGATATCGATGAGATGATCACGGGTCCCGTTTGAGACACGATGGAGGTAGTCAGGAAACGCGCAAACAGGAACTCATTATAGGAGGTCATGAAGGCGAACGCGGAGGCTGCCACCAGACCGGGCAGGATCATGGGTACGACAATTTTTTGAAGAACCTGGAAATAGTTACAGCCATCCACCAGGCCCGCCTCTTCCATTTCACGAGGAATATTCGTGATATACAGCGTCAGGAACCAGATGGAGAATGGAATCGTCAAGGCGCTATGTACCAGAATGAGCGAAACATGGGTGTTCATCAACTTGAGAGATTGGATAATGACATAGTATGGGATCGCGACCGCCATGGCTGGCATCAATCTGCTGCCGAGGATAAAGTTGTAAACACCGGCTCTGAACCTCCAGCGCAGGCGTGCAAATGCATACGCCGCGGGCGTGGCGAAGAAAAGGTTGATCAACAATACCGAAAAGGCAATGATGAAACTGTTTTTGAGGGCGGGCGCGATCAGACGTGCTTCCTGCGAAATCCGGCTGCGCAGCTGACCCGTCACCTCATACGAGGTCGGCACCCGACCGGTAAACACGTAGCGATAATTATCCGTGGTGGGATTCTTTGGAATGAAGGAAGGCGGCTTCTTGAGCAATTCATTCTCGCCCTGAAAGCTTGCGGAAATGATCCAGAGAAACGGCCCCGCGATATAGATGACCAGGAGCAGTACCAGCAGGTTCAGCAAGACCGACTTTATGAGCGCGCGCGGATTCGTCTTCATCGTTTTAACATCCTCACGAAATCGTATCTTCGGTTCTCAAAGCCCGCATATAGAGAATGATCAATACCAGGGTGATTAACGCAATGACGATCGAGAGCGCAATTCCGGCGCCTAAATTCAGGGATTTATAGATTTCGGCATAGGCAAACCAGCTGATCAGGGAGGTGGAATCAGCCGGCCCGCCGCCGGTCAACACATAGACGATGTCGAACGTCAGAATGGCTGTCATCGTCTCATAAACCAGGACCACCAGCAAGATCGGTCGGAGGAGCGGCAGCGTAATATAGCGGAACACCGTCAGGCCACCGCCGCCATCGATTTTCGCCGCTTCATAGAATTCGTTCGGGATCAACTGCAGCCCTGCCAGGAGGAAAATGGCTGCCAGGGGACCTTCTTTCCAAATGTGCGCCAGGATCAGGCTGAGCTTGGCAAGCGTAGGATCAGCCAGGAAAGGAATGTAGGATTTGATCGCCCCCAGGGAATAAAAGATGCCATTCAGAATGCCAAAATCGGAATTCAAGATCCATTTCCACATCAGACCTGCCACAACCGCCGGGATTGCCCAGGGCAACAGGATGATGATCTTGAGGGCGTTGACAGATCGAATTTTCGTGTTCAACAGCATGGCTACGACCAGCCCAAAAAGGATGACTCCCGCCACCGAGGCAATGGTGTAGATGCCGGTATTGATCAACGAATTTTTGAAGTAATAGCTGGTGATGACATCCTCAAAATTCTTGAGGCCGATGAAGGGATGGGAGTTGGGTTTTGTGAGAATATAGCGGTAGAAGCTGATCCGGACCGCGTAGAAAACCGGATAGATCGTGAAAAGGACAATGACTAACAGTGCCGGCAGCACGGAGCCATAAGGATAGAATCCTCCCATAGATCGCCTGGGCTTTTGGGGCGGCGTTTCTTTTTGCGTGAGTGTAACAGCCATCGCTTGCCTCCGATCAATGGATCTTTCGGTCCAGGAGGAGGACCGGGCTGTACACCCGATCCTCCTCCTGGAAAAATCTTACTCTGCTGCCTTCAATTCCGACCACTTCTTAGCCATATTATTGAGCGCATCCATCGAGGATTCCTGGCCGAGGATCGCCTTGTGGATTTCCGCGCGGGCAAAGACATCCCAGCTGCCGTACCAGGAGGTCAAGCCTTCTTTGGAGCGCGCCAGCGTAGCTTGTTCCTTGATCGTGGGCACATCGCCCCATTTGCCGAATGCCGCAATGACGTCTTTGTCGTCGAACAGCGGCAGTTGGGCGAAGCCGAGACCGTTCTCCACGGCCCAGCGCTTCACGACCACGTACGATCCGTCCGTCTTGCCACCGAAGTAATCCATGAATTTGCAGGCTGCGGCAATGTAATCAGGACCTGCATCGACGACCTTCTTGGTCATGGCGTAGAAGCGAACATAACCAACCGTCGCGTGGCTCGAGCCGGGCATCAAGGCGATCTTGAACTGCCCCGCGAAATCACCGCTGGCGGGTTTGTTCAATTCTGCCATATTGTATTGCGGGGCAATCGTGAAGGTATGCGCGCCCGCCTGCATGGATTTCACCTGGTCGATTTCAGCCGTGGAGAGGCTGGCAGGATCGAGCAAGCCTTCGGCATAGACCTTGTGCAGCCATTCCATGAGCTGGAACGCGGCGCTGCCATCTTTATTGAAGACCGGGTTCAGATCGGTGTCGAACATGGCATTGGCGCCCGCATTCTGAGCAAATACCAATGATGTCCAGGCTTCAGGGAACGCCCCTTCCTTCTGCGACCAGGCCATGATGATCGGGAATTCATTCACCCCTTTGGCTTTCAATTCCTTGGCCTGATTGTAGACATCATCCAGGGTTACCGGGGGAGCCGTGATGCCAGCCTTCTTGAGCAAAGCATCGTTGTAGATGAAATCGGTCGTATCTGCATAGTAGGATGTACCGTAGACGTGGCCGTTATACGTCATTCCCTGAAGAGCATAGGGCGCGACTTCCTTGGAGTATTCCTTGACGTTCGGGCAGTATTGATCCAGGGGGGCAAGCCAGCCCGCGGAAGCCCATTCATACAGCCAGTGATCTGAGCCGTAGAGCAGGTATGGCGGGTTATTCGCTGCAAAGGCGCCGACCATGGTATCGTGGTAATCGAGCCAGGAGTAATCTTTCAGGTTGATCGTAATGTTGGGATTCAGCTTCTCGAAATTCTTGATATTGTCGTTGATCGTATCGATGCCATAGGACCAGACGACAAAATCCATCGTCACCGGCTTGGTGACTTCCTGAGCGGCTGGCGGCTGGGCTGGGGCCTGAGTTGCGGGAGCTGCCGGGGCACCACAGCCACCCACCAGCAGGGCTACAAGAAAGAAAATCGTGGTTATTTGTGATAAGCGGTTCATTGTTCTCCTCTTTCGTATAGGGTTGATGGGATCCATTTCGATCGGACAAACAGATTTGATGTTTCTTCTGACGGGTACCTCCTTCCAGGGTTTGATGACGAATGGGAACCGTTGTCCATAGCTGCGCCGTGATCTCGCTAATTAATTGGATCGATCAGGCCTTTTGAGTCGTGTAAAAAGGTAGGAATAATTATTGGCAAACACCGCCGCCGCCCCTAAAATAATCGCATCTTCACCCAGTTGTCCGATCTCCACGTGGGTATTATCTAGCGTTGGGTCTAACGAATAATTCACCATCACGGCCCGGATCCGATCGAGCCAGACCGCCCCGAAACGGGTCATATCCCCTTCCAGAACAACCTTTTGGATATTCAGGATCCCCACCATGCTGGAAATTGCCATGCCAATGTAATCTGCGGTCTTCAGCACCAGCTCGCATGTAAGGGGGTCTTCAGCCTGGAAGGCTTCTTCGATGGTATCCAGGTTGATTTCCTGCGCATTGCATGCAAGCCCCCAATCGGGGTGTTGTTTGGCTAGTTCTCTTGC
>DATGYJ010000048.1:0-1889 GCA_035298105.1 Anaerolineales bacterium
AGGTCTCTTCGCCGGAATGCTGGATTTCAACAAGATGCCATTAAGCTGGGATACTCTGAAGCTGCATGCGGTTGTTGCGCTCGGAATTTTCCCGAAGGGGAAGGATGATCGACGCGATTGGAACGCTATTCGCGCCTGGGCTGAGAGCATCCATCCGTTGCTTCTCCAATAGATCTGATCAATATGGACACACCTCGTATTTATGAAATTCGCGTGCAAGGTCATTTAGGGGATCGCTGGTCCGATTGGTTCGAAGGACTGGCGATCCACAATGAGGCCAATGGCGATACGATATTGGCTGGTGTATTAGCTGATCAAGCCGCCTTGTATGGAGTACTTCTCAAGATACATAATCTAAATCTGGTTCTCGTCTCGGTGCAGAGATCAGATTGCAACGGAGATCAGCCTGCCTGAAACTGAATCCGTCTGTCTCTCGCTATCGTATGCAAATCCAGCAAGTATCGTAAGCAGAAGGGTGCTTAGGGCAAAGAATAAGATGCCCAGGAGAACAACCGTGCTGTTCACGCCAAAGAAATAACTGAGAATAGGTATACCCGGAACCAGGGCGAACCAAGAGGGAATACAGACCGCGTAGAAATAGGGCCATAGTCTTGCAAGGAAATGGCGAAGGCCAAGAGGGAGATGCTTGCGCCGCCAGGTTAGCGGCGCATTGATCCTGGTTCCCACTGCGCCAATGATGATTCCAAGGATGGGAGGGAACATTCCTCCACCTGCCAGGAGCATAGCGATACACAACAGGATCATGATCAAGCCGCCGTTCTTTCTTTGAACAAATAGGATTGACCAGACGAGCATCAACAACGAAAAGAAGATGGCAAGGATTCCTGTCAGGAGCAGGTTCGGAATAATGGTCATTGCCGGTTCCCCTCCCAAGCTGTGGAAAAATGCCGACTCGGGCCAGGACAAGATCATGACTCCGCTAGGAGCGACGTTACCCTGTAACACCTCACCAATCCCATGCTCGAGACCAGCCAGCGCCATAATGATGCCGAACGTTGAAGTGAATATTTTTGTTGCGTTCCTCATTTCCATTTCTCCTTATTGCGGTAAAACCACCTGAAACTTCATAACCAAACTCTTGGCCCAGTTCTGGATTGCTGCCCAATCCCGAAGATCCTTCGCAGGCATCCCGTGAAGAGGGCTGGCGGGCAAACTGGTAAGCAACTTATGTGGCAAATTCAACCTAGTCGGATTGTACTTGCCGCCAAACATTTCAACTGCAAGCGGTGAAAGCCAGGGAAACTTCGCCAACTCTTTATCGAGCATAGCGCGGCATTCCTGCCATTCCTTTTCATCCATACTCAGTGGGCCCAACGCATAAATGGCAGGTGATTGCTGCTTAAGAGCTTCCTGGTACAAAGTCAGAAAATTCTGCATGTTCTTGTGCAATGAACCCATGTAAACTGGCGTGCCCAACACAATCGCGCCGTATCCAGCAAGCGACTTGACTTTCTTCACGGGCTGAAGATCAACAAAAAGGTTACTTTCGCGCAGGGTTGCCGCGATAGCTTCAGCCACTTCCTGAGTTGAGCCATACTGAGATGCATAGGCTATCAAAACTTTTTCGTTCATTTGAAACATCCTTCCTTTTCGGCCCGTATCATAGCGATAACCCATTCGCCCCGTCATCTATAAAAGGTTAGATTCCCGGTTAGATTTAATATCGCCATGCCAGGTCTGGTCACCTCGACGGCTGGTCGGAGTACAATAAGTCTGAGGTTTCATGGAAGAATTCGCTTCATCTCTCGTCCTCACAAAACTACATATACCTGCACCGCGGGCGGGTCAGATTCCCCGCACCCACCTTATTGAACGCCTTATCCGAGAACCTCAAACAGGTCTAATTTTCATTTATGCACCAGCCGGTT
>DATGYJ010000049.1:0-13048 GCA_035298105.1 Anaerolineales bacterium
GCCTCAGCCAAAATGACGGGGCCATCCCAGGCCGGGTCGATCACCGCCGCTTCTTTGGTCTCGGAATCTGCAACGAGATAAGCGTTCGTTTGGGCAGGCCCTAATGTGAATGAAACAATTTCAAGCATAATTCACCTTTTATTTACTGATGCTCCAGCCGCCGCTCGCGCTCCCGAAAAGCGTCGGGACTATAGTGAGCGGAGTGCGTAGCACGGAGACGACACTGGCACCTGAACGGGAAGCGTTCACGCCGCGCACAGCAGCGGCACGATTTGCTACACTGCGCCGGAACGCAGTGCAGGTGAGCAAATCGAGTGCAGGTGAGCGCCCGGCGGCGGCTGGAGCAGAAAAACGATCTCAAGCATGGCTCACTTTTTGCGGAGAAAATAAATAGCTAACGACAATCGAAACGGCAATCAGACCAATGGATAGTGGATATACGATCATTGGATCGCGTTCATAAAGAATGCCTGCCAGTGGCGGTGTGAGAACAAAAATCACCGCACTAATGGTCTCCATAATGCCATAGGTCACGCCCATTTGCGAATCATGGACCAGTTCGCGCGCCTGCGCCATGATCATCGGTCGCCCGGCCCGGAACCCGCCTAAGAGAAAGTAGCCAAATGCAAAGATCGGCAGGCTCGCGCCCTTCCAAATGAAAAGAGCAAATAAGATGACCAGGGCCTGTGCCAGCAAGAATCCCCGGCGTGGGTGCACGCGGCTAAAGAGGATCGCCATCAAGGAGTTTCCCAGCGCTCCTGCAGTAAAAATGAAGCCGGTTTGGCTCAGGGAAAGCCCACGTATGCCTGCCAGGAAATTTGGTGTGAGCGGCTGGGCGAGATACATCGCAAAGATCGCAAACGCCAGGATGCCCATCAGGATAATAAAGCACTGATTGCTGATCAATCCTGGGGGTGGGTCTTCAGGATCATGCCGATCGATGGGTTGTCTCTCCACAAAAAACATGAAAATATTGGAGAGCACAAATACGGCCGAGGCGACCAAAAAACTCATCCGCATTCCGTAATTGTCGCCGATCCATCCGCCTGTCACGGGCCCAAGCACCATGCCCATCCCAAATGTGGCGGTCGTAAGTGATAGAACAGTCCCAATCGGCCATTTGCCGCGCGCCGCAGTCACATAACTGCTCAACGGCGACGAAACGAAAGCAGTCAACCCATAACCAAATAAGCCGATCAGGAAAAGGGGTAATGCCAAAGCGAGTCCCATTAACAGTGCGGAGACTAACCCTAGCGCCCAGGCAGTGATCAGTAGGGGCCTGCGGCCAATCCGATCCGCAAGATGCCCGGCAGGGATATGCGTGATCGCCATCGAAAAACCGAATGCGCCGAGCACCCAGCCGATCTTAGCTTCGGATAACAAGAATTGTCTGTCCAAATAGATCGGCACAAAATTAAAGAACATCCCCTCGCCAAAACCCCACAGGAGCAGGGCAAGCGCGATAAAAAGCAGGTTACGATTCAAAATACTCCTTGAGTGTTCTCGCCATAGAGATCACACATCTGCCCGCAGTGCAAGTGTGGCAGGCAGTGACAGGGGCATTCCCAGAGCTATTACTCCAAGTCTCTGTGTTCTGTGCGGCTAATTTATTTGCGAGCGTTTATTCTTTCAATGAACTCGACCGCGGATCTGAACACCTGCTCCCTGCTCGCATCGCGCGGCAGAACATGGCCTGATCCCGCTATATATAGCTTTGCCTTCTCCGGCGCGTTGACGAGCCCATTGTAAATTTCTTCCATATTGTCCGGCGATATATAGGTTTCATCTTTGGAATGCATCAGCAAAACCGGGACTCTGACCCTCGGCAAAGCTGCGTGCATCTCCAGGATCAACTTCTTTAATTCTACCGTCGAGCGGACCGGGTTCCTGGCATACGCAATGTGACCCTGATATGCATCCTTATCGAACCAGCCAGTCCCCGGAAGCTCTCTCGATTTTGGACTGTAGCGCATAACAAGGCTGACCAATTTCAAAAGCCAGATCGGGTAATCTGTTGGCAAGCGGGAGGGAGCAGACATTGCGACCACGCCCCTTACCTCCAGGCGTGTCGACATCAGCAGCGCCAGGACACCTCCCATCGAAAGCCCAATCAGGAAGATCTGATCGGTTACGCCGCATAAGAGCTGATAACCATCTTCAACGGAGGCAACCCAATCGGTCCAGCGTGAACGGATCATATCTTCAGGGTGGGTGGCATGCCCTGTCAGGCGCACACCCAGGCAAGTGTAGCCTTGCTGGTTGAGATACTCGCCCATCCAGCGCATCTCTTTTGGCGTACCGGTGAAACCATGAATGATCAGACAAGCGGGTTTCGCCGGGTCTCCTAAAAAGAAAAACGGCTCAGCAGTGGGAATAATTTGTGGCATGCCATAAATTATAGGCTACTTATCCATCCAGGCAGGGCGTAATAAGGTAACCTTTTTATAAGCGGGACAACTTTCATCATGCGCTCCTGCTAAATACCCCGTGGAGACCAAAAACTCGTTCACGATCTCTCCACCCGTGAAGACAAAGGTCTTCTTGAATAATTTGATCCAGTCCTCTTTAGAGAGTTTCTGGTTGGCATCCAACCAACCTTTAAAGGAACCGTAGTCTTTTCGCAATTCCAGGACCCTCTGAGCATTGACGATGGCTGCATTGATCTTCAAACGGTTGCGGATGATACCGGCATCTGCCAGCAGGCGCGCAACCTCTGGCTCACCATATTTCGCAATCCTGTCAATGTTAAAGTTATCATAAGCTTTGCGGAAATACTCCGCCTTTTTCAAGATCGTGATCCATGAAAGCCCGGCCTGGTTGATCTCGAGGATGAAACGTTCGAACAACAGGTTGTCATCTTCGAGTGGGAAACCGTACTCGGTATCATGGTAGACCTTATTAAAGGTATCTTCAGGATGAGAAGAGCAGTAGTCGCAGTAAGTAGTCATGTTGATATTTTACTATTCCCTTTGAATTAACGCGGTTCCAGGACTCACCCACTATCAACACGTGGTGCCCAAGATCCCTGTTCACTTATCCCAATTTTGCCTTCGCTATAAATTGTCACGAGGGAGCATAGTATTTGGTAACCGCTGGTCTTGTTTTGTCTATATGTGGGACCCAGTAGAGAAGAAACTTGGCTCAGAAAATTACGCTCCCTCAACAAAAGGAGCGTAACGGCTTAATCGGTCACGTCAACCCTTAGGGCTACGATGTAGACAATCGGACTTACTTTTCACGTTTTTCTGTCTCTTCGAACTTGTACATCAGCCCCCAATTCTGTACAATGTTATTAGATCTGTTCTCACAATTAATCTCCGCTTGCCGACTTAATGATTGTGTAGCAGTCTGCAACAACCAATAGGCGAATTGTAGACAAGGAGGCGACGTGTCCAAAGCTGGTTCTAATTTGACCTCAGGGGAAACGGTAGACGGCCTATTGCCGGCGGAGCAGCACAGATATCTGCTCAGTACCAAGTTCTACATTCCTCCCATCCGTTCAAACCAAATTGCCCGCCCTCGTCTTACGGAACTGCTCAATGAGGGCCTGGAAAAAACGCTGATCCTGGTTTCTGCGCCCGCCGGCTATGGCAAAACCACCCTGGTCAGTAGCTGGCTGAAGGAAATCAAAGTTCCTTCTGCCTGGCTTTCCCTGGATGAAGGGGATAATGACCCGATCCGTTTTTTGCAGTACTTGCTGACGGCTCTCCTGCCAATTTCTCCAGACATTGAGGACGAGTTGCTCGGTATGCTCCCGGGGATACAGCCGAATCAAGTAGAAGATTTAATTACCATTCTTGTCAATGAACTTGCTTCCGTCTCTGATCCGTTTGTTCTCGTTCTGGACGATTTCCATGTCATTGGCTCTGATACTGTTCTAAAAATTCTCTCTTTCTTCCTCGAGCACTCTCCGCCTCAGATGCATCTGGTGCTTCTTAGCCGGACTGACCCTCCGCTGCCACTTTCCCGCCTGCGGGTCCGCAACCTGCTCCTGAATATCCGCGCTGACCGGTTACGCTTTACAGATGCCGAGATAGCCACCTTCCTGAATAATGTGATGGGATTGACACTATCTACCGCTGATCTCTCTGCCCTCGAGTCGCGGACAGAAGGATGGATCGCCGGCTTGCAATTAGCGGCTCTTTCGATGCAAAGCTGTCAAGACATTCACGGTTTTGTTTCCGATTTCAGCGGAAGCCATCACTATGTCATGGACTACCTGGTCCAAGAAGTGCTAAGACAACAATCAAAACAAGTGGGTGACTTCTTATTGCGAACGTCGATTCTGGATCGTTTGTGCGGGTCACTCTGTGCGGCTGTTGTCGGCGCCGATACGATTGGGCCCGTCGATGCGGAAACTATGCTGGAAGTCCTGGAAGGAATGAACCTTTTCGTCATCCCGCTGGACGATGAGCGGCGTTGGTATCGCTATCATCATCTTTTTGCAGATGTCCTCAGGAAGCGCCTGGAGAACCATTTTCCGCTTTCACTCGCCGAACTGCATGATCGCGCCTCCCGTTGGTACGAACAAAACGGGTTTATCTCTGAATCCATCCAGCAGGCGATTATGGCAGGTGAGCATGATCGCGCGGCTCAACTGATCGAGGATAATGGTTGTTTGCTGCTTATCAGTGGGGAGGTAGCGACCCTTTTGAATTGGGCTGATGCCATTGAGTTTCAAGCGGCTACCCGCCCCTGGTTGGCGATTCAAAAAGCCTGGGCACAAGCTTTGACCGGGCATGTGGATCGGGTCGAATCAACACTTCTGGCTCCTGAACAAATGCTCTCTTTGCTTCAGCCTACAGATGAGGTCAAGACGATGCTGGGGACTATCGCCGCGGCCCGGGCTTATTGTGCAAACTCGCAAGGAAATACGCGTTCGGCGGCCAAATATGCCTGGGAGGCGCTCGAATTGTTGCCAAACTGCAGTTCGATCTCTCGAAGCATACGAAGTGTGGCTACCTCGCTTCTTGGGGATGCTAGTTGGATCAACGGTAGTTTGGAGGAGGCCGCCCATGCCTACACCGAAGCCGTTCGCATCGGTCAAGAGGCCAATAACCTTCACATGGTCATTATTGCTAATTCCAATCTGGCCGATATTTTGATGGAGCAGGGACGGCTTCATCGGGCGCATGACACATATATGCAAGCTTTACGAATGGCAGTTCGCCCAGATGGACAAAAATCCCCGTTGGCTGGAAGTATTTACGCTGGTCTGGGTAGGTTGTCTTATGAAAGCAACCAATTGGATGATGCAGCTCAATACATCCGCCAATGCATCGATCTCTGTCGGCAATGGGGAGATATTGGTCTTCAAGCGATGGCCTTCGCGCTGCTGGCGCGGCTGGAGCAAGTCCGAGGTAATCTGGAAGAGTCCCTGGAAACCGTGCGAGGCGCGGAGCAATTGGCTGATGGGCAGCCTCTTCCTCCCCGGCAATCCATCCAGGTCAGGTCTGCCCTTGGGCGTTTCTGGTTGTCTCAGGGAGATGTGGATAGGTCGTCCCAGCTCATTCAAAAGAGTGGTTTGGCGATCGACGACGATATCCCTTATTGGCGAGAGCCTGAATATGTCATCCTGTTACGTCTGCTTCTGGCTAAAGGTGATTATGAGGCTGCCCTGGCGTTATCACAAAGATTGCTTCAGCAAGCAGAAACGGCCGGGCGGATGGGCTCGGTGATCGAAATCCTGATCCTCCAGGCGCTCGCTTTCCAGGCGAGGAAGGATATAGAGCACAGCCTGCCAGCCTTGGAAAGGGCCCTTGGATTGGCGCAGTTGGAGGGATACGTCCGACTATTTCTTGATGAAGGCGAAGCGATGACCAGATTGCTTTGCCAGGCCCGGTCACGTCAGGCCGGGAGCGGCTATGCGGCTGAGCTACTGTCCACGGTAGGCAAAGTCCCTGACATGGTACAGCCTTCCATGCAGCTCCTGATCGAACCGCTAACCACGCGCGAGATGGAAGTTCTGAGGCTCATCGAAGCCGGTTGTTCGAACCAGGACATTGCCGCGCAATTGGTGATATCCAATGCAACTGTTAAGAGGCATATCAGCAATATTTATGCCAAGCTGGGAGTAAAAAGCAGGACACAGGCTGTCGCAATCGGCAAAGAGCTGAGAATATTCGAGTAAGCGGCAGGTGGTTTTTACAAAGGCCGGCAGATGACACTGTTCATTGCCGGCCTTTTCGTTTACTCGCTTTCCGAATGAATACAACCCCAAGTACAACCTTCAGACGATGGCACAGCGCAGGGAGACTGCTAAAGTAGCGTCCAGAGCCAATATGGCAAAAGAGAATGATTAGCCAATGAGGCGCTATGTCAAACTTAATTTCCATGATCAGACGTCCGATCCTGGATGGCACTCGAGTTTTCGTGGTGGTGTGGCTTGGGCAAATGATTTCGTTCATTGGCTCCGGCTTGACCAGTTTCGCACTGGGAGTTTGGGTCTTTCATAAAACCGGGGCCATCACCCAATATGCACTCATTTCTTTGTTCTTCGTGTTGCCAGGAGTTCTACTGGGGCCGTTGGCCGGCACATTCGTCGATCGATGGGATCGCCGTCGGGCAATGCTCATCAGCGATCTTGGGGCTGGCCTCAGTACTCTGTCTATCGCCGTGGTGTATATGCTGGGCGGGCTGCAGGTCTGGTACATCTACCCGGCTGTGTTCATGAGTGGGGCTTTTGGCAGTTTGCGGATACCATCCATGCTGGCGGCCATGACCCAGCTAATTCCCAGGAAAAACTTTGGTCGCACCAGCGGCATGATGGAAATCGTGCAAGTCGGACAATATATCATCGCTCCCACAGCAGCGGGCTGGCTGATGGGGAGTATCGGTCTTGCAGGCGTAATCTTGATCGACTTCACATCGTTTCTCTTCGCTATTTCCACGCTGCTATTCGTTCACATTCCTCGCATGGTCACAACGGCTGAGGGGCGGGCTGGTAAGGGTACGCTGCTGCAGGAGGCTGTTTATGGCTGGTCGTACATCATGGCGCGGCCCGGCCTGGCGGCCCTGATGATGTTATTTGCCATCGCCAACTTCATAACTGAAATGACCGTTGTGCTCTTCACTCCGCTCATCTTATCTTTCGCCTCGGTGGCCCAATTGGGCCTGGCAATGTCGTTGAGTAGCGGTGGTTTCCTGGTGGGAGGGCTCATCATGAGCGTCTGGGGAGGGCCTAAGCGCCGTGTCAGAGCTGTGATTACTTCCTTGGTATTGCTGGGGCTGTTCTCGGCGCTGATTGGGCTGCGCGCCTCTGTAGGTCTGATCATCTTTAGCAGTTTCATGGCGACCTTGTGCTGGCCCATTGTCGCCAGTTCCAATCAGGTAATTTGGCAGAAGAAAGTTGCCCCGGATGTTCAGGGGCGGGTGTTTGCCATCCGACGGACAATCGTTCTGGCGACTCCGTTGCTGACTTACGTGATTGCTGGTCCGTTGGCTGATCGCGTATTCGAGCCGATGATGGCTATCAATGGACCTCTGGCCGGAAGCATCGGACAGATCCTCGGTATGGGACAAGGGCGCGGCATAGGCTTGTTATTTGTCAGCATGGGTTTGCTGCTCGCCCTGGTTACAGCGATCAGTTATTTTTCTCCGCACCTGCGTCGGGTCGAAGATGAACTGCCGGACGCGATGATTGGTCAACCGATGCATGTGGAAGCGGATAAACCATCGTTGATACCATTACCCACCTCAGACTAGAAGTATATCTTTTCTTATTTGACTTCGGTCCTGATTTTTGGAGCAATTTCGGCAGATGGTATGGCTGCTGGCAGGAAGCAAAATACACCGTGAAATACAACCCCGATTACAACCTTTAGCCGATGCGCCTACCCAAACAAGAGAGTAGACTGCAATCGAAGAGGAAATATGGCTGACGTAAATGATGAGAACGATTACAGGGAAAAGAAACAACCATCAGGATCACGTTGTTGCCTTATGGAAATCCGTGTCAAAGGTCAACTCAATGATCAGTGGCGGGATTGGTTCGAAAACATGGACCTGAGATTGCTGGAGAATGGAGAAATGATCCTCTCCGGAGCAATCGCAGATCAGGCCGCCTTGATGGGCATCTTGAACAAGTTAAATCGTCTTAACCTGACGTTGCTGTCTGTAAATGAAGTCAGCCGAACCAAGAGTAATGTTGAAAAGGAGAAAGAATGAATAATCTACAATCACTAAATCGTCGGCTCGAAGCCATTGCGTGGGGCGCCTTCTTTGTCTGGTGGGGTCTCACGGAATTGTTCCCATCCTTGCCTGGAGGCACCGGTGCCATTGGCATTGGCATAATCTTGCTGGGCCTGAACGCATCTCGCTCGATGAATGGTATTCCTGTCAGTGGCTTCACGACCACACTCGGTGTCCTGGCGCTTGTTCTGGGCGTATTGGATTTTTCACGTGGGATCCTGCACTTGTCGTTCGAGTTGCCAGTCTTTGGAATCCTTCTGATTGCGCTCGGCGTGATCTTCTTAGCGCGCGAACTGATAGGAACAAGAAGTCAATCTGAATGAGGAGCTAGTATGACAACCAGCTTATCAGGAATCAATCTTTGGGCTGTCGTAGTTGCTGGTATTGTTCACACAGTGATCGGCTTGGTATGGTTCATGCCGAAACTCTTTGGCAATTCCTGGGTGGAACTTACCGGGAAGGAAATGAAGCCAGCCGGTCACTGGATACCTGCCGGGTTAATCGGACACCAGGTGATGGCATTCGTGCTGGCAGTGATCATGAATCTCGCCAATGTCACAAGCCTAGGTGGGGGAATTGTGGTGGGAATCTTGGTCTGCCTCGGTTTCATGGCAACCCTTGAAATCGGTGAGTTGATCTGGGAGAAGATTCCCCTCAAGCTGTTCATGATACGAGTCGGCAATCAACTTGTGGGGCTTGCTTCCGCCGGTGCCATTCTGGCTATTTGGAGATGAAGGACAAAATGGATAACAGAAAAATCTTGAATCACAATTTTGAAAGAGTCGGCTGGGGATTACTGGCCATTCTCTGGGGTGTAGTAATCCTTTTCGATTTCGTGCCCTTTGAAGCGGGACTGATTGGAACGGGACTGATTATGCTCAGTGCAGCCTGGGCGAACAATCGTCTTTCCCTGAAGAATGACGGTTCGGTCATCGGGGTCCTTATGCTTGCCTGGGGTGGGCTGGAATTCACACGCCCCTTGCTCCACCAGTTGTTCCCATCGGCTGATCTGGACTGGGCGATCTTCGCTGTGCTGTTGATTGGATGGGGTGTCATCCTTAGCGCGAGCTGGTTAGAACCAAAACCAAGTGAAGAACCTGGTCGGTAGGATGTCAAACGTATCGTAATATTCTGAGGCGGAGTGCCTGACTGCACTCCGCCCGAGAAAGATCAGATGAGGGTTCTGATGGAAAACACTAATCGATCACAACAGACTCTGCGAGTAAAGTGGATGTATTGGAAACAAAGTGCAGCTACTCTTGTTCGGATGGGCCACTGCGCTCCAACTGTTATGAAAACTATCCTGGATGTTTCCAATACAGAAAAGGAATGGCTCGTCAAATTGAGCGCCGGGATGCCAGGTGGCATTGGCAATACTGGCTTTGAATGTGGTGCGCTCACTTCCCCTCTGGCGCTCATGGGTTTGCATTACGGTCTGCGTGAAACTGACCGAGGTCTCCCTGTCATTTTCGATAAAGGGCATACTTTCTGCCAGCATTTCCTCAAATGCCACAAGACCCTTCAGTGCAAGCAGATCCGCAAGGACGACCACTTTCCGAAACGCTGTATCCGACCGGTCTGCCTTGCGCCGCAGTTGTTTATGGCTTCTATGGCTAATAACAACCAGGCGACCATTCCGTCCGAGACCAGGGATGCGTATCGCCGGCTCTACTCGCATTGGGTCGATGAAAATTTCCACTGCGCTAAAGCAGTGTTTGACGAGCTCCAGTACACGATGGCAGAACACCAGGAGTTATTCGATGCAGTTTCAGCCTTCATGGGCGGGACGTTGTTCATGGGCATGACCTGCAGCGCCTTTGCTGCAGGCGTCATGGCGGTGGGCCTGCGGATTGGTGAAATCGAGAACAGTCCGCTAAGGGTCATTCGCCTGCTCGGCAGGATGACATTCGGCGGCAATGCCTTCGATGAAAAAATTAACAAATTCAATCGACCCATGAATGCCGGGTACCGGATGTCGAGGTGGTTCAGGCAGGAGTTCGGCAGCACCCAGTGTCGAGCCATTACGGGATGTGATTTTTCTACACAGACGGGAGTGAGCAAATACATCAGGAGCCGTTGTGTCACGAGATGTAGAGCGATCGCAGCAAAAGTTGCCGAGAAGGTTCAGGAAACTCTCACAGACCTGGAAGCAGTTCGAAGCGCTTTGCCGGGTCGTACCGTAAGCTCTGCAGCGCAGACTTAGAATCGCCTTCATGGGATTATGGAAGGCTTATTATCCCGCACCTCGCCACCCACCCCATAGCTCGTGACCAACCCCAGCACGAGGCCGTATACCAGGTGCATGACGAAGGAAATGCTGAACCACAGTGCTGCAGATACGGCGCTCATCTTCAATGCCAGGGTACCGGCTGCCAGCATCGGCAGGCTCATGACTTCTACAAAGAGAATACTAAGGCCCACTCTCTTTTGAAGAGAGCCGAGGCGAAGAGGCTCCAGACTGACAACAGCAATGCCCATCATGACGCCCAATAGAAGGCCGATCAGGTAGTACAACCGCATGCCGAGCGAAGCTCCACCGGCTAGCCCGATCCCAAGCGGTGAAAAAAAAGCCGCCGCAGCATCGCCGATGATCGAGATGGAAGTGTTGGCTGGCCATCCCAGGAGCGCGAAAATACCAGCCCCGAAAAGGTACATCAACATCGTGCCCGCCAGACCTCCAACCGCCCCTGCGATTAATCCCCGAATGAAGGTTGAATATCGCATAGTTTGTCCTCTCATCCTTTTTCTCCAGCCAATCGGCTGGATCGTTCTATCGAGCCATTCCATCCGGCTCGTTTGCCATCCTGCATTCTGCTTGAGCATAATGTAACGCCTTTTACTCCCTGGATCATCGACCGAAAGTGCCAACTGGGGTTGTATTTTTATAAATCCAAGAGGTGCAGATTGCCCCGCTTCGTGCCTGAGCCGCCCAGATGGAAAATGTAAGGCTCTTACCTAGAGGCGCGATTCACCCCATCAAGTTGTTTAAGATAGGAAAAGGGATACCTGATTCAGTATGATTTTTGAAACAAGCCCAACCAATACTTTCGACGGGCTTAGCCCGTATCATTGTTCAAAATATACAGAAAGATATTTACCACCTGAGGATCAAAAAGAATGCCGGAATTCCTCTTCAATTCCTCGATTGCCTCCTGGTTGCTTACCGGTCTTTTGTAAGACCGCTCATCTCGCATGGCTGAATAAGAGTCAACTACGCCAATGATGCGAGCACCAAGTGGAATTTCATCCCCTCTGAGACCACGGGGGTAACCGGTGCCATCATATCTCTCATGACTGCATTCAATAATTGGTGCTACATTTGCTAATTTTTTGATCGGAGAAACCAATTGGGCCCCAAGGATTGTATGCCTTTTGATAACTTCCCATTCAGCTTCATCCAATGGGGTCGGTTTTCTTAAAATCGAGTCCGGTATACCAATCTTGCCAATATCATGCAATAAACCACCCCAGTAGATGGCCTGGACTTCCTGAGCGGTACAGCCAAAGCTGCGGGCAATCTCGGCTGCCCATTCTGCGATCCGCTGGCTGTGGCTGCTGGTATAGGTATCGCGCATATCAATTGCATTTGCCAGCGTCACGACCGTTTGAACGAAAGTTGTTTCCAGGTCTTCATATAAGCGAGCATTCTCAATGACGACCGCGGTTTGATTTGCTAATGTTGAAAGAATAACTTCATCATCATGAGTATAGGACTGCATGGAACGTTTTGAAGCTACGATAATGAAGCCAATCAATTCACCTTTCGTATTGAGGGGGATCAAAAGTTGGGCCGGGAATTCATTCAAATATTCCAGCTCGTTTTTCCACATTCCTTTGAAAATCGGGCTAATGTCGAGAACATTCCTGGAAAGAATTCGATTTTGGCGAATCATCCATTTGATGATGGGGTGGTCGGATCCAAACACCAGAGCCTGGATTTTTGGCGCACCTTCCTCGGCGAGCAAATGAAAGCTGTTATCCGAATTATGTTTGATGAAGATAGCGGCATGATTAATGTGCAGCGTTTTCACAACATCCGATAATACAATTTGCGTGATTTTATCCACGTCCAACAACGAGGCCGTCGTCTGGCTCAATCTCTGCAGCATCAAGCTGGCGTTATATCTTTCTCGATAGAACAGGCGGTCAATCCAGGATTGAGCGGATTCGCGCAGGGGAGAGATAATTACAGCAGTCAGAACCGCTACAATCACCGATAAAAGAAATATCCGCCCACCTGAAAATGCTTCAACGATGTTAAGTGTCAAAGTAATAACCAGAAAATAGACCAGACCCAAAATGGTCGTGGTGATTGAGTAAAGCAATCCCAAGCGGATGACAAACTGGATATCCAGAAGTCTATGGCGGAGAACTGCATAGGCAATGAGCATCGCGCTGATTGTATTCGCGGCGATATCAATTGGATATTTGCCCCATTCCGTAAAGTTTATCAATGTGGCCAGGATCGTGATTGACAGAGCCAGTATCAAATATCGAAATCGATTGCGTTGATTGAGGTCGCTGCTGCGAGCAAATCCTTTGGCTAACTCAGCCAGACTAAAAATATTCAGACCGTAGCCCGGGATGGCCGCAAAGAATAATAGAGGCCCGAACTCGTAATGCAAATTGCCTGCTTCGAAGCTGGCATCCTTGATCAAGGCCGGGGTGAACAAGCACAAGGGAATCAAAATAATACCGTATAAAAAAACAAGCCGCGCCCATTTTCGGCGAAAGCCAAAAAGAGTTTGAACAAAATAAAATATAGCAATGGTCATAATGATGGGAGCCAGCGTCATGACCCGAAACCACTGAATGATCTCAGTGATGCCACTTAACGTCATAAAAGCACTTACTGACC
>DATGYJ010000050.1:0-5456 GCA_035298105.1 Anaerolineales bacterium
GGCGCCGTGACTCCTACCGAGATGATTCGAGGCATTAACTTGGGACTGGACCTGCTGAAATTCTTCCCTGCGGAAGCAATGGGCGGATTGAGCGCCATCAAAGCCATGTCCGATCCATTCCCACAGTTGCGATTCATTCCAACGGGTGGTGTGAAATTGGAGAACGCCGCACAATATTTGCAGAATCAAAAAATCCATGCGGTCGGTGGATCGTGGATGGCAAAACGAAAGCTGATCGTGGAGAGTAAGTTCGATGAGATCACGGGCATGGCGAGGCAAGCCCACGACCTCGTAAAGCAAATTCGCGGATAAGCGTCGGATTCAAAAGATCGCCTGAGTCCCTTACAGATTGGTTTTGAATCTCAACCCCGGATTCATTTGTCTGGGAAAGGATTTATCCCCCTTCCTGTGGCGTCGTTTCGACACGCCCAAGCCCCGCATCCGTGTTTAAGAAATTTCAAAAGGAGAATATATGAGAGAGCAACCTTTGCGCACAACGGTCATTGGCAGTTATCCGTTCCCTTCGTGGCTGGAACTGGCAAGTCAACAACTCGACAAATTCGGCACCAATGAAATCGCCGAACTGCAAGAGGATGCGGTCATCGTTGCCGTCCATGACCAGGTGGAGGCAGGTCTCGATGTCATTACCGATGGTGAGCAATCCCGGCTCGATTTCAATTTGTCCTTCTATGGATACTTGCAGGGCATTCGGCCCAACGAACACCCCCTGCGTGTCTTTGGTCCACCCGCTCATGACCAGCGTGGGAAACATAACATCCTGGACGAAATCACGGCACCGCGCGGGCTGGGTGTCGTGGAAGAATATGAACGATTAAAACGACTGGCGCCAAAAGGCTTCACGCTGAAAGCCAGTGTTCCGGGTCCATATACCTTGAGCGGGCGGTTGAATCCAAATCAGCGTTACCCAGATCGGTATGCCATCACCGAAGCATTGATTCCCATCGTGCGTGCAGAGCTCGAGGCCCTGGTCAAAGCAGAATGCAAAGAGATTACGGTGGATGAACCATCGATGAGTTGTTATGCCTATAAGGAAGACACCAAACGCTTCGTGGAGATCTTCAATCGCACGGTCGAGCCTGTCTCAGGGAAAACACACCTCTCCACACATTTATGCTTTGGAAATTACAAAGCCCGGGCGGTGGGGCCACGTAAGTACGCGCCGATGTTCCCTGAATTTCTCGACATGCAGGTGGATGAGATCCATCTTGAAATGGCCAGCCGCGAATTCTCCGAACTTGAAATTATCGAAGAGATTGCCAAAGTCAAGGATGTGGCAGTTGGCATCGTGGATGTGAAATCATATTACATCGAAACGCCCGAAGATATCGCCAGCCGCGTCCGTTACTGTTTGAAATACGCGCCGCCCGAACGCCTGTCCTTTGCGCCCGACTGCGGGCTGAGTCAAACTGCCCGCTGGGCAGCACGTCTGAAATTACAGAATATGGTGAAGGGCGTGAAAACCGTGAGACAGGAATTGGGAATAGGTTAACGATTTCGTTGCGAACTCTTCGGGCTGAGCGGAGTGACGAGCGTACCTGGAGGAGCGCAGTCGAAGCCTGATGCCAGGCAATCCCTGCCTAAGCGGCGAACGTTCATCGCATGGGGCTCCTCAATGATCATGAGATTGCTGGCCGCGGGCACGCAATGACGTAGGAGTTATTATGATCAAACCCGTTCTACAAGACGGCGCCTTTCTCGAGGATATTTCCCGCGCAAAAAGAAACCCCGGTCAATTGCATTTATGGTGGCTCGGTCAAAGCGGATACCTGGTCCAATGGCAGGGTCATCATCTCTTGATTGACCCCTATCTTTCAGAATCACTCACTAATAAATACGCGGGCACCGACAAGCCCCATGTGCGGATGACCGAGCGCCTCATCGCGCCTGAGCGACTGGGTTTCATCGACGTGGTCACCGCCAGCCACAATCACACGGATCATCTCGACGGGGGAACATTGATTCCATTATGGGAGGCGAATCCAGGCCTAAGGCTTGTTGTCGCGCGCGCAAATGTGAAATTCGCGGCAGAGCGTTTGCAGGTCGATGCCCAACGACTGACCGGAATTCGCGTGGACGGCGCAGCGCTTCAGATCGGTCCATTTATTTTTCATGCCATCCCGTCTGCCCACGAAGCGCTCGATCAGGACGAGAAGGGCGACCACCGTTATATCGGCCTGATCATTCAGGCGGGCACATGGACCATTTATCACAGCGGTGATTGTGTCCCGTACGATGGATTACAGGATCGACTCAAGGATTGGAAAATCGATGTTGCCCTGCTTCCGATCAATGGACGTGCTGCCAGGCGCGGCGTGCCTGGCAACTTCACTGCCGACGAAGCCGCAGAACTTGGAAAACAAATCGGCGCCGGTCTGGTCATTCCGTGCCACTATGAGATGTTCGAGTTCAACACAGTCTCACCGGATGGGTTTGTAAAAGCGGCTGAAAGGATCGGACAGAAATATCGTCTTTTGAAATGTGGGGAGAGGTTAGATCTCTAGACGATTTCGACCTCAGCTTTGGACTCCCTCACTTCCGGCAAGAGAGGCAACCAGGAGGCAGCGCATTGTCTCCGCCAGATGGATCCCATCCCAATACCCTTATTCGCATTCGATCAATTCCTGGTGCAAATTCATTTTTCCACCATTACCACCACTTTCCAATTTGAAGGGCAAAGGGTATGCAGCCTAAAGTCTGATTAGCTTTTCCAGCCAGGGGATATGTTCGTTTTCCCGCTGCCACCACAGGTCTTCCCAAATATAATGAACGGCCAACTGTTTATAATCGCCAAACTTTTCAAAATGCTTCAGGATCTCACTGACCTCCACCGGATTTTCCGGCTCCTGATCGAAAAAGAGTTTTGAATATATCTTTTGTTCCCAGGGCGAAACATGATTAAAGAAGTCCCAATGATGGAAGACGTCAAACAAAAGATACCAGACGGTGGCAGGCCCCACTCCATACAGCTTGAGCAGCTCTTTCATTTGTGCATCTCTGTCCTTCTGCCTCAGTTCAAATTCGTCAACGGCCCCCTGATAAAAATATTCGTCGATCCTCTTAATGGACCTGGCACGATAGCCAACTTTCAAGGCTCTGAGTTCCTCTTCGGTCACCTGGTGCAGGGCTCCAGGTTCCCAAAAGCACCATAATTGCTTGCCATCGTATTCCAATAATGTTCCATAGTTTTCGAGTAACGCCTTGAACATCTGGATCGAACGCCTGACGGTCGCGTTTTGAAGAACGATGCCGATCAGCAGGTATTCATAAAGGGAACTGGGATGTCCGGGCCGCATGCCTCGCCAGCGTTTGATGATCGGACCCAGGCTTTTGTCTTCTGCAAATGTTTTGTAGAAGGCGGTCAGATCGAGCTCCAGGTTATACCTGTATTTGACCTCATCCACGAGAGAGGCAATCAACTGATCCCGCATTTTTTGACGGGCATATATGTCTATTTGCAGCCTGGGCTCGTCAATTGTGCCTTGATCTCGGAGTTTCAAGCCAAAGCATTCGCCTGACCACGCCCAGGTCTGCCATCTTATCCCTGGCTCCCAGCAGTTATCCCCCGAAGTGAAATGATCAGGTTTGTGGAAAGTAGGATCGAAATTAAAGGGGACACGGGGTTCGAGTTCAACGGTTTTTATTTTGTGGAGTTTCATAAATTTTTCACTGCTCGAGCGTGCTTTTGTTCATTGTCCACTGACTATTCTACAGTGATGACGACCTTTCCTTTGGCACGTCCTTCTCCAACATAACGGAGCGCCTCCGGCACCTCGCTTAATGGATACCGTCGATCGATCACAGGGATGATTTTGCCGGATTCACAAAGCTCTGTCATAAAGACCAAATCTTTTTGGTCGCGTTGCACCGCCAGGAGGCGAACGTGCTTCCCGGTGGTCCTTCTTATCCAGGGCCCCAGTAACAGGATCTGAAAAAGCGTAGCGACAGACCCACCGACGAAGAAATAACTTCCATTTGGCTTGAGGGCCCGCTGGTAGGCGAAAACCGATCGATAGGCAATCACATCCAGGATCAAGTCATACTGGTTTCCCATTCTGGTAAAGTCTTCCCGCGTGTAATCAATAACATGGTCTGCGCCCAGTGCGCGCATAAAGTCCAGCTTGCCGGTGTTGTCCACCCCGGTCACTTCCGCCCCATAGTATTTGGCTAGCTGAATTGCAAACGTCCCCGCACTGCCGCCGCCGCCATTGATCAAAACCTGTTGTCCAGGCTGGACCTGTCCTTTGTCATGGATCCCCTGCAGGGCGATGACTGCTCCTTGCGGGATGGCCGCAGCTGCCTCGAATGTCAGACCGGCCGGTTTCTGTGCCAGGAGCTTTTCAGGAACACAGACATACTCGGCAAAACCGCCCCGGTACGACGGCATTTCTCCAAAGACTTCATCGCCTGCCTGAAACTGACGGATGTTCCTGCCAGCCACTTCAACTCGCCCGGCGATGTCTGACCCGAGGATCTTGTTACGTGGCTTTCGAAGCCCATCCAGGCGGGCATATAACGGTTTCCCTCTCAGTCCTTCCCAATCCGATCCATTGATGGATGCCGCCTGAACCTTGATCAGTACTTCATCGGCTGTAGGGGTCGGCGTCGGGACCTCTTCAAGTTTCAGAACATCTGCCGGACCATATTCGTGATGGACGATCGCTTTCACAGGGCTTTCCTTACAGTGATGACTACATTGCCCTTTTTGTGTCCTCCATCCACATAGCGATGAGCCTCGGCAGTCTGTTCCAAAGGATAGCGTCGATCGATGACCGGTTTTAGGTGTCCTGCCTCAACCAGCTCGCTAAGGAAAGTTAAGTCATTAATAGATACCTTCGGTCTTCCATCGTCGACCGTCAGATGCTTTCCGGTTGGCGTGAGTGCTCGTCCGCACTGTAAGATCGCTTTTCGTTTTCCAACGGCATTAAAGATGAAATCATAACGCTCTCCCCTGGCTGTAAAATCTTCTTTGGTGTAATCAATGACTGTATCAGCTCCGAGAGATTTCACGAGTTCTAAATTCGCGGTACTACATACCCCGCTAACCTTTGCCCCAAAGTATTTCGCCAGCTGAACCGCGGAAGTGCCGACCGCTCCCGAAGCTCCATAGACAAGAACTTTTCCTCCGCTTTGGATGTTTCCTCTTTTCAGATAATTCAATGCCAGCAGTCCACCATAAGGAATCGCGGCGGCTTCCTCGTAATCTAGATTGATCGGTTTGAGCGCTACCATCCCGGTTTCAGGGATACATTTGTATTCGGCGTACGCGCCGAAAGCGGGAAACAGGTCCCATCCAAACACCTCATCTCCCTTCTTAAATGATTTTACACCTATCCCCGTAGATTCAACTTCTCCAGCGAACACTATTCCAAGGATGGGTTGTCTCGGTTTGGTAAAACCGACCACGAGTCGCATGGCAAGCTGATAACGGAGAGACG
>DATGYJ010000051.1:0-12119 GCA_035298105.1 Anaerolineales bacterium
ACTCGCCATTAGCCCGGACGTCCTTCTGCTCGATGAACCTCTGTCTGCTTTGGACGCGAAGATTCGCGTTAGTCTGCGAGCGCAAATTCGCGACATCCAAAAGAGGCTGGGAATTACTGCGATCTTTGTCACGCACGATCAGGAGGAGGCGTTATCCATCTCCGATCGAGTTGTTGTTATGTACGATGGGAATGTGGAACAGGTGGGCACGCCCTTTGATATATACAATTTCCCCCGAACGCCATTTGTGGCAAATTTTGTTGGCTCCTTAAATACTGCTGACGCTGAAGTGCTCGATCTGGAGCAGGGACTTCTTAGCATGGACGGTGTGCAGCTGGCTTCCGCCGCAAAAATGGATGGCTTGAAAAAAGGCGACAAGGTTCGGATCGCAATCCGCCCCGAGAGATTCAGCTTTGCTTCCGAGCAAAGGAAGGCAAATGTAATGGATTGCCGGATCGAGAATATCACTTTTCTCGGTTCCGTTGTCCGCGTTCACATTTTGATCGGCAAAACAAAGTTCACCATGGACAACTTCAACTATCCTTCTCTCGCGTTGCCCAAAATTGGCGACACCGACCAAGTCACATGCTCAAAGCAAGCTGTGCTGATTTTAGGAGACACCACGACCCAGTGAGCGGAACGACCTTTGAAACGGCAGCCGCTCTCTTTCTCAGCTGGCAGCGAGCTGCAGTCCTTCAGGCACTTCGAGATCAGCTGAGATCAAATCAGTGAAATGCGCTCGAATTCGGGCCTCCACCTCGGGGGAAAATACGGTGGAACTCTGTTTGGCTAGGATTTCCCGGACGCGCCTCATTGCACGCGCCTGAATATCGTTCGCGCCCTTCTTTTCCCATTGCGAACGAGTATCGCGGTCTGAAAGTTTGGTGAGCAAACCGGCTGTCTTCATGCGCTTGATAGTGTGTGGCTCAACGATAAATGAACCTCCTGGACCAACTTTCTTGATGACATCGAGCGCCAGGTTTTCTTCGCTGAATTCAAGACCACGCTTCATGCGTTTGAGCATCTGGGCGATCTCATCATCGATGACGGCCTTCGCAAAGTCAAATGTCTTCAATGCTTCGACCAGACCACCCATATTCATCATATCCATTCCGGCGAGCACGCCCGCCATGGTGGATAATCCGGTTTCATACCCGGATTGCGCATCATTGATCTTTGAGTTGGTGAGACCAACATAACCACCACACGGCACATTGTAGAAGTGCGCCATTTGCGCGTGCGCCATATGCAGCATCCCGCATTCAATGCCGCCGGATGCGTACGCGCCGGTTCGCATATCGGCCACGGTGGGCAATGTGGCATAGATCAATGGGGTGCCTGCGCGCACCATCTGCATCAGCATAGCCGCTGCCAAAAATTCCGCGTTGCCCTGGGACAGCGTCCCTGCCAGCGACATCGGCGATGTCAGACCCGCATTCGGAACAATGGTTGGGTAGACCGGCAAGCCCTCTTCAGCAAAGAACATCACGGCTTCCGTGGATAAATGATCCATTGTGAGCGGTGAAACAACCGGACAATAATGATGTGTGATAAAAGGATGCTCCCGATATGCTTCTTCGCTGCCTGCGATCAGATAACTTAGTTGCAAAATGTCTTTCGCATCCGGCAAATCCTTGGACGTGATCCGAACCGGTTTTGTACAATATTTCAGCGCGGGATACAGTCGTGCAAGCGTAAATTGATTATCAGGCGCATCGTCTGCCAGTACAGAGACCGAGAACATGTCATAGGCAGGCAATTCCTGGATGAGGTGAGCAATCCGCACAATATCAGCCGACACCGAACGCCGCTCTATACCCGTCACTGGATCCAGAATATCGGGTGCGGAACTCCCGGTGACAATGACAGGACTATCATCCGGGATCGTGCGATCATATTTGGGGTCACGCCCGCGAAAAGTGAATTTGGGAGGAAAAACCTTGATATAGGTTTCGACGACGGCACGTGGAAATTTAACAATATTCGTCTCCGAATCTACCTTACAGCCATGGGCCTGAAACAGGTCTCGCGCTGGTCCATGGCGGACCTTTAATCCGACCACTTCGAGGATTTCCAGTGAAGCCTCATGCACACGTTCAACTTGTTCTTGCGTAAGAAGTTCTGCAAATGACATGTTTCATATCCTTTGATAAAAGTACGTCAGCACAAGGAGACACTTGCACCTGACGCCGTCCAGGCGTTACTTCGCGCAGTGCGCTCACAATGACATCCAATCTCACATCAACTTTCGTTTGAAGTGGGGATTCACTTTTTGCTTCGGTTTTTTCCCAGGCATCAACCGTTCAGTCGCCATCTTTGCCAATTTCTGACCTTCGCTCACGAGCTTCTGTTGCCGGGCTGTAAATAACCCGGTGATCTTGTGGAATTGATCATCTTTGAATGCAAGCTGCTCCACTCTCAACCTGGATGCTAATGCCTGGATTTCTGCTATTGTGAACATTTGCAGGCCTGCCCTCGTCACCTTCAGGGAAGCGGCCGCGGTAGCAAAACGAGCAGAGGCTTCAAGATCCCAACCATTCAGATATCCATAGATAAACCCTGCTGAAAAAGTAGCTCCTGCTCCACACCCATCCACAGCTTTGACTCTCGGTGCATGGACACGCACCGCCGCGTTCCCCTGAGCAACAAGACATCCATCTTTTGCCATGGTAATCAACGCAGTCTTGATTCCGCTCTTCAATATTTTTCGCGCAGTCTGCAACATGGATCTGGTTTTCCCAAGCTGGGCGGCATCTGTCACTGCCTGGCAAATGGTCACGCGGCTGGCATATTCTTGTAAGAGATGCGGGTCTTTATGTCCATGCTCCAGGTTGAGAAATACAGGTACGTCAATTCGATTCGCCTGGTCCATAGCACGGATAATATGTTCGCCATCGTACCAATCCGCGTACATGAGCTGCGAGCCATCTAATAATGACAAATCAGCAGTGTCCAATGTATCTAGCATTTCAGGAGGGCGATGCCAAAAGTACGTGCGTGCACCCGTTTTATCAGATACGTTGACTTCCATGGGTGTCTTAATATTCTTTGAGAAATGGACCCTTCCCTGCACTCCCCACTCTTTCAACTGGTCTGCCAGGGCATGTCCACGCGGGTCATCTCCGACCGCCGTACCGATCATACCGGTCGGCACACTCCATTGGCGCAATAGACAAGCAATGATCGCTGCATCATCAAAAACGAATTCACTGAATTCTCGTACGAGCGCGCCGGTATTATGCTTAGGCAGTTTGTCCAGCACCATAATCGTGACCGGCGTCAACATGCCGAAGCCTACGTACGCTGGAGGGATTTTCTTAGTGTTGGACATAGATAATCGATATGTCGTTGTGATGAGAGTTGAGGGGTGTAGCGCCCGCGCAACGACGTGTTAGTTCTACACGCGCAGTCTTTCACCTTTCGGGTCATACAACACCGTGGCGGTCACTTGTCCATAACGACGGCCCTCGATCAGGTCGAGCTCGAAGCGATTACCCTGTTTTGCTAACTCAATGGGCAGATACGCGTATACGATATTCTTATTCACAGTATATCCGTATCCGCCACTTCTTACGCGGGAGATCACTTTGCCATCACAATAAACAGCTTCGCCACCATAGATTTGTGTGAATTCATTATCATCCAAAACCAGCGTGCAGAGTTTGCGCTTTAGCCCTTCCTGCTTATAGCGGATCAACGCCTCCCTTCCAGTGAAATCACCTTTCTCCAGTTGCACACAAAACCCCTGGCCGCTTTCATAGGGTGTATCCAGCGGGGTGAGGTCGGTTGTGAAATAACGATAGCCTTTTTCCAGGCGCAATGAATCCAGGACTTTATAACCGCCGACCTCAATTTCAAATTCCCTGCCAGCGTCCATGAGCATGTCCCAAACCATCAGCGCGCGATTGGTCTCGACGTACAGTTCCCATCCGAGTTCGCCCACATAACTCACGCGCTGCGCCCAAACCTTGGCTCCGTTGATATCGATCGTTTTTGCGGAAAGATAAGGGAAACCTTCATTTGAGACATTGTCCCGGGTGATCTTTTGGAGCACTGAGCGCGACTGTGGACCCCACAGCGCCAGACAGGCCCAATCGGTTGTGATGTCGCGAATGGTGACAGTGTCCTCCCCAGCCTCAGCCTGTCTCTCGATCCAGGCCAGATCGTTGGCGACAAAGCCTGACCCCGTAATGACCCAAAAAACATCTTCTGCCTTGCGAGTGATCGTGAGGTCCGCTTCTATTCCACCGCGTGCGTTGAGAAACTGAGTATAGATCGCGCTGCCGGCCGGTTTGTCAATATCATTATCGGCAACCCGCTGCAAAAGTCTCAACGCATCTTTTCCGCTGACCTCGATTTTGCCGAAGGACGTTAAATCATAGAGTGTGACGCGTTCCCGCGTTGCCTGGTGCTCCTTACTTACCCGTTCGAAGAAGGGTGGCTTTGTCCAGCCCCATTGACGTTGATCCTCACCTGCCCGGCGCCACTCCTGGCCAGGCTGGAAATAATTGACGCGTTCCCAGCCAAATTTCTCGCCAAAGACCGCACCCAGCTCCTGCAATCGATAATGTACGGGACTCACTCGATGCGGGCGGGCCCATTCACTTTCGTCATGCGGGAACTTCAACCGGTAATAATATTTGACACCTTCGCGTGTCCGCTCGGCCGCGTATTCAGGGTTGGAATAGTAATTGCCAAAGCGTGTGGCCCTGTAAGCATAGACATCCTGCGACGGCTCACCTTCGACAATCCACTCTGCCATCAATTTGCCCATGCCTCCTGCGCCACCATACCCGTTAAGTGAAATACCAGCTGCGATCCAAAGCCCGCGTGCACCAGGGACCGGTCCCAGCAACGGCTGGCAGTCCGGAGTATACGCCCCCGGGTGACAAACAATGGTGATAATTCCCGCCTGGTCCAGAAATGGGATCCGGCGGATTGCACCTTCCAACAGCATTTCAAAGCGGTCATAGTCCCCGGGCAAAGAGCGGCTGCCGTGCTCCCAGGGTACACCGTCAATCCAGCGTGCAAAGGGATTCGGCTCATATCCGCCGACTACCAATCCGCCCTGCTCCTCGCGCATATAAACCAAATTATCAGGATCACGCAAACAGGGAGTGTCATGCGAAAATTCATGCCCTGCGACCGCTTTGAGGGCAACATGTTGGTGATCAACCGGGGTCGTCGGCAGGTAGACACCCGCCATCGCCGCAATCCGTGGTCCCCACAGCCCTGCCGCGTTGACGACGATCGAGGTTCTGATGGCACCCTGTTCAGTAATTACTTTTTGCACTTCACCTTTGGGAGAAAGTTCAAGCCCGGTGACACGCGTATTCGTGTAAATCGTCACGCCCAATTCTTTGGCAAAGCGCGCCATCGCAGTGGTGGTCGTATAAGGATCAAGGTGCCCATCGCGCGGCAGATACATGGCGCCGTACAAATCCTTTTTGGTGATCTGCGGCATGAGTTTGACGGCCTCATCCGGCGATATGACTTCTGCATCCATGCCGATGCCTTTTGCACGGCTAACACTCCTTTGCAACTCCTTGAGCTGTTCCGGGCTGGAGGCAACGCGCAAACTGCCGACATGATTGAATAACCCCAAGCTACTGTAAAGCTCAATACTATATTTGCGGAACTCCATCATCGCCTGTGAAGTGGCAAATTGGGTCACCACACCCGCTGCGTGAGCCGACTCTCCACTGGCAATCTCACCTTTTTCCAGGAGGACAATGTCTTTCTTCCCCAGCTTGGCGAGATGATATGCGATGTTTGCCCCGTAAATTCCCCCGCCAATGACAACGATTTCAGCCTGATCCTTCATGATTCACCTTTGATATGCATTGGTTGAGGCGCAAGGGTCTCAACCAACAATGGGATGGAAACTATGAAATTGCCTGGGCTGCAGTGATTCCGGTATCAGCACTCCCTGCTGATGCCTTGGAGAGCGGCGCCAGGGAGTGTATGAGCGAGAAGAACATCCGCTCTATTCAACTATCGAAACTCTTAATTAGATGATAGAGGAATGTAAGCTGATTTGGTAGCAATTGTTTTTTTCATTATAATAGCTACATCCACTTTATTCCAATATTAGAGCGCCTCACAATGAATTATTGCATTGAGGGGGCCATTGATTTAGAGGATGTAACGACCCATGACACTTACTCTCGAAGAAGCTATTGCACGCGTGCCAATGTGGCAAGGCGCCGATCTAAAAGTGACACCGCTTGAGGGCGGGATCACCAACCGCAATTACCGCGTGGAGGCGAGAGGCAAGTCGTTTCAATTGCGGATCCCGGGTGAAAACACAAAACTCCTTGGCATCCATCGTGAGCACGAGCATCGCGCAAACCTGGTGGCGGGCGAACTGGAGATTGCTCCAGAAGTTGTTTATTTTATAGAGCCTGAAGGATATCTGGTCACACGCTTTATTGACGGACGGCCGATCCCTCCTGAAGAAATCCGCCAGCCGGAAAATCTCCAGCGAGTGGCCGAGTTATTGCATAAGATCCACTCGCTGCCGACAATTCCAGGCGTCTTCTCTGCATTCCAGACCGTGCGCGATTATGCTGAAATTGCACGACGATACGATGTCCAATTTCCTGAAAACTTTGATTGGCTTGTCAGCCAGATGAACGACGCCGAGGCAGCTCTCATGGCTTATCCCCCCCTTCCGCGACCCTGTCACAATGATTTGCTGAATGCAAACTTTCTCTTCACGAACCGGCTCTTCATCCTGGATTGGGAGTACGCCGGGATGGGAGACCTCTTCTTCGACCTGGCAAATTTCTCAAATAACCACGAGTTATCAGGACATGAGGATCATTTTCTCCTGGATTGTTACTTTGGCGAAGTGACGTCTCAAGCGATCGCGCACTTGAACGTGATGAAGATCATGTCTGATTTTCGTGAGGCGATGTGGGGATTGGTCCAGGTCGGCGTTTCAGAGCTCGATTTTGATTTTCGCGGCTATGCGGACAAACATATGGACCGCCTGACACAAAACATTCTCAATCCCAACTGGGAAAGATGGCTTGAGGAGTTAAGCTAAACGGGATTGCCAAATCCCATAGTTAAGGAATCCAAGGTCGGATCTGGCAATCCGGCCGAGCACTACAAAACATAGGAGACTCAACATACCATGGCTGAATTACCGAAGCAAGCGCAGGTCGTCATCATCGGGGGCGGTGTGGGCGGCTGCAGTATCGCGTACCACCTCACACTGATGGGCTGGAAAGACGTTATCATCCTCGAGCGCCATGAATTGACCAGTGGCTCAACCTGGCACTCAGCCGGGCTCGTCGGGCAGATGCGTTCGGACGCCAACTTGACGCGCATGATGCATTACAGCACCGATCTCTATCGCCGCCTGAAAGCTGAGACGGGACAAGATACCTCCTGGCGCGAGGTGGGCGGTATCCGCCTCGCTTCTTCCGCCGAGCGCATGGAAGAGATCAAGCGCCTGGTGGGAATGGCGCGCTCCTTCGATGTGGAGATGGAACTGATCTCGCCCAGGGAAGCGCAGGAACGTTTCCCACAAATGTCGTTGGAGGGAGTGGTCGGCGCGGCGTTGACGCCCAGTGATGGGATCATCGACCCAACAGGCCTGACAAATGCTCTGGCAATGGGCGCAAAAAGTCGGGGGACGCGCATCTTCACGAACACGAATGTCGAGAGGATCAACTTGAAGAATGGGCGCGTTCATGAGGTGGTGACAGACCAGGGCGTCGTTCAGACCGAGATCGTTGTCAACGCCTCGGGCCTGTGGGGCCGCGAAGTCGGCAAGCTGGTTGGCTTGAATCTGCCTGTCATCCCGATGGCGCATCTCTACCTCATGACGCTGCCGGTCGAAGGTGTAGATCACAAGACGCCAACCCTGCGTGACCCTGACCTCTTGGTCTATTGGCGCGAGGAGGGCGGCGGATTTGTGATGGGCGGATATGAGCGCCAGCCTGCCACGTTCGGCTTGAACGGCATCCCGCGCGGATTCAAGTATCAACTCCTGCCCGAGGATTGGGAACGCTTCACGCCCTTGATGGAAAATGCCATCAAGCGCGTCCCGGTTATGGAAAATGTGGAAGTGAGAAAACTGCTCAATGGTCCCGAGGGCTTTACGCCCGACGGTGAATTCCTGCTGGGTCCCACATCGGTCAAAGGTTTCTGGGTGGCATGTGCATTCTGTGCCCACGGGCTGGCAGGGGCGGGCGGGATCGGCAAGGTGATGGCGGAGTGGATCATTGAGGGTCACCCCGAATGGGATATGTGGCGGCTGGATGTCCGCCGCTTTGGCTCCAACTACAACAGCCAGGATTACGCCGCGGCGCGCACGATCGAGACTTACACCCAGTATTATGACATCCACTATCCCGGCGAGGAGCGCCTCTCACGCCGCAATTTGCGGCTCTCCCCCACCTATTATCGTTTGCGTGATTTAGGCTGTTCATTCGGTGAAAAGTTCGGCTGGGAGCGCCCGAACTGGTTCCAACCCTATGAGGAGAACGCGACTCACGGTCATGAGCCGAAAGGCTGGGCGCACCATAACTGGTCGCGTGCGATTGGGCATGAACACTTGCAGACGCGCGAGAACGCCGGTCTGTTCGATGAAACCTCGTTCAACAAGATCGAGGTGCGCGGACCCGGCGCACTGGCTTTCCTGAACAGAGTCTGTGCCAACAATATCGACCAGCCGGTGGGCTCGGTAGTCTATACCCAATGCCTGAACCAGCGCGGCGGCATTGAATGTGACTTCACGGTCACGCGCCTTGCAGAAGAGCGCTTCTTCATCATCACCGGCACGGCCTTCGGGCAGCACGATATCTCCTGGCTGTCGTTGAACATGCCCGAAGAGGGCTCGGTCAGCATCGAAGATGTCGGTTCTTCCTATGCCTGTATCGGATTGTGGGGGCCCAAGGCGCGCAAGATCCTGGAGAAAGTCACAAGCGACGACATCTCCAATGCGGGCTTCCCGTACATGACCTCCAAACGCATCTCGGTCGGAGACACTCCGGTGATCGCTTCGCGCGTGACCTATGTAGGCGAGCTGGGCTGGGAGTTTTACTGCCCCATGGAGTATGGGCTGCGTCTGTGGGATACGCTCTGGGAGGCAGGCGAGCCTGAGGGCATGGTGGCAGGTGGATACAAAGCCATCGAATCGCTGCGGCTTGAAAAAGGCTACCGCTATTGGAGCGCGGAGATCAGCCCCGATTACACCCCCTATGAAGCGGGCCTCGGCTTTGCCGTCAAACTGGATAAGGGCGACTTCATAGGCAAGGAAGCTCTGCTCAAACTAAAAGAAGCCGGGCTAAAGCGCAAACTATGCTGCCTGACGTTATCCGACAACCGGGTGATTGCCCTTGGCAAGGAACCTATCCGAACCGAAGATGGTCGGATCGTGGGCTGGGTCTATTCAGGCGGGTATGGCTACTCGGTGCAGCAAAGCATCGTCTACGCCTACCTGCCAATGGAATGCACCAAAGTGGGCACACACTTTGAAATTGAATTTTTCGGCGAACAAGTGGGTGCGACCGTCGTGCAATCCCCTTTATGGGACCCGAAGGGTGAGAGGATCAGGGCGTAATTAGCTTGGCAGGATGACTACCAGTGCAAACAAGCTTTTTCACATCATCTCAACTGTATCGCTTGGACGATATAATAGAGCCAATCAGGAATAAGAATGTTGTTGAAAGAAAGGCGCGTGCCGGTATGCAAATCTCTTTTTCACTCCCTGAAAACCAATTCATAACAGAGTCGCCTGAACAGGTAACTCAAAAAATACGCATGTACGCAGCCTTGGGTTTGTATCAATCGGGAGAATTATCCATCGGCGCAGCAAGCGAACTTGCTGGCGTGGATCGCTATACCTTCCTTGACTTTTGTAAGCAAGAGGGCGTCACTTTGCAAACGCAGACACCTGATGAATTGGAAGCAGAATTCAAGAAATTCAATACTGGAAAATGACTAATGCTCATCGTTGCCGATAGCTCTGCGCTCATAGCACTTGCAACCTGTGATGGTTTGGATATGATATTGCAGGTTTACGACGATATCAAAGTGCCCGAAGCAGTCTATGCTGAAATCGTTGCTCCTGAAAAACCACAATCGGATGCGCTTGGATTATTTTTATCTGAGCGTGTAATGAAAGTGGATACAACTCGGTGGGTCTTAGCAGCAGGGGGGCTGGGACGCGGTGAAATCGAAGCGATGGCTCTTTACAAAGAACTGTCCGCGGATGCGTTATTGATCGATGACCATCGTGCCAGGGTTATCGCTGAACATAATCAGATCAACTGTATCGGTGCGCTTGGGCTTCTCCTTATGGCAAAACAGAATGGAAAAATCAGTGAAATCGCTCCATACATCCGCAGATTGCGCAATTCTTCGATCTACTATGGGGATGTTTTATTAGATAGGGTACTCAAACTAGCCGGGGAATAGCCTTTGCTGGTTAGGGTCTATTCGGGTAGATGTGGCTACTCGGTGCAGCAGAGTATCGTCTATACCTACCTGCCGATGGAGTGTACGAAAGTTGGCACCCGCGCCCAGCGCAATCCTGGGTGCGGGTATCGTTAATGATCGGAAAGCAGGATCTCAACCAGGACTGTTTGATCGAAACATCATCTCTATGATCTCGGCTAGTCGAAAATTACGCGTTTACCTCTGCAATACACCCAATGACATGTATCTGGTACATGAACTCTATAGGCTTGTCTATGCACAGCCATGGATCGACCTGATCTGGAACGGGGCGGAAATTTTTCAAGCGAGCTACTGGGAACGTCAAACGCGACTTGACGCGCACGCCATGGTTGTATTCTTATCAAAGGAGGCAATCGCAGATCAGGATGGTTTTGGCAAAAACCTAAATTCAGTCTTGGAAACTTCCGAAAAGAAAATTGGCGAACCGGTTTTAATTATTGTAATAAAACTGGATGATTGTGATGTGCCGGAACAAATAACGCCTTATCCGTGTTTGAACTATTTCGGCAGCGAAGACGATCGGGCCCAGGTCCAGGAGGATTTGCTGGAGTTGCTCATGGTCCGTGAGCGACAGCTGATGAAGGATCAACTGTCGCCTCTATTCGGCCAGCTTGTACCCGCCTCACGCCAACTGCGGGTATTGATTTGCTGCGCCTCGCAAGATAAGGTGATGGCCGGGCAAATCTACGAATCTCTCTTCAGTCAGGGTTGGATTTTTCCCTGGCTGATCCGTGAGAACGCCTATCAACTTAATTCAAATTACAGGAAGATTGAAGCTGCCACTCGCGAAACCGACGTTGTGCTGGTGCTTTTATCTGAAGAGATGGTTTCAAAGAAAGGCTTTGAGGAAAAAGAATTTTACACGCCGCTGGCTAATACCCAAAGGAAGGAGGATGGCTCTGTCCTGATCATCCCCATCCGATTGAATGATTGTATGCCTCCACCGCGTTTTCAATCCTGGCATTGGTTGGATTATTTTGTTAACGGAGCTCAAGACAAGCTGCTGGACGGATTACGCTATTTTGCAGAGAAACTGAAAATCAGACTTCCTGCAAAAGCCGTGCAAGGCGTCAGTCCGATTCTTTTTCAATCGGGAAGCGGATCATCCGAAGCCCGGGAAGACCCGGAATTGTGCTATTTCATAAAAATCCCATCCAATGCCTTAAAAGCACCCGGCTACACTTTTTGGATTTCACAGTATCCGGTAACGTCTGCCCAATACGAAAAATTCTTGAGATCAGAGCATTACTCCGATCAATCGTTCTGGACGAATTATCGTAAGTATGACGAAAGCTGCCGGTATATCGGCGAGTGGGGCGACCAAGGCTATAAATGGATGAAACAAAGGCGTGAACATTTTGCCTCTTACCCACCGGAAATGTCGAGAGTTCAGCCACATAACTGGCAAGACCCAGACCTCACTCTTGTCGCATTGAATAAACCCATCATAGGAATTACCTGGTATGAGGCCAGCGCCTATTGCAATTGGCTCACCAAATATTGGAAAGAAATTCCTGATTTTGTTAGTTATTCAAATCTCGAACCGTCTTTAGATCTTTACTTTAGGCTCCCATTGGAGACAGAGTGGCTTTGGGCAGCTGATTTTTGTCAGACGAAGCCGCCCGGTAGCTATCCAAGTGGGC
>DATGYJ010000052.1:0-2502 GCA_035298105.1 Anaerolineales bacterium
GTGAAACGTGACCCGTTCCATGTTGAGGAGGCGCCGCATCACATCGACAGTCTCTCGCATGGCCGTCAATTGCTTATGGCGCTTGATGCCAACGTTACTCGCCAGCGGGTCCCACCATGCGCCGATGCCGCAGATGATGCGATCCGGTGCCAGATCATCGAGTGTCAGGAACGTCGCTGCCAGCAAGCCAATGTTGCGGGTCCAATTGTTGATCACGCCTGACCCAACTTTGATCCGCTCCGTGACCGCCGCATAGGCAGCCATCGGGACGATCGCATCCCGGACCAAACGCGATTCGGCCTGCCAAACGGCTTCAAAACCCTGCGCCTCGGCATAGCGGGCATAATCCAATCCGTCTCGAAGGTCATGAGAGTCTTGCAAATATAGTGCTACTCGTTCCACGGCGATAATCCTCCAGTTCTGGGATGATGGCAAAAGTTCATTCAGTTTTTGAGATGCGGGATATTCTTTCGTTGACTTGCTAATCGATGAATATCGATAATAATAGTCATTATACCTGAAAGCAAAATCGAAAATTTTCTGGAGCGCCTGGCATGAACTACGTTCTGTCCGTTTTTGTTTCAGTATCATGCCGACAATTCTGTACTAATCCTGTACTAGTCCTGTACTGAGCCGGTAGTAGTCTTGTGGAAGAGTTTCGCTCTCAAAAGGCATCAGGATTGGCACGGCTTTTCGAGATGATCAAGTTATTTGAAAATGGGTCTGCATGAGCCAAGAGGAGCATTATCCAAGCAGATTGTGAAGATAATCACTATAAAGTAGGGAGAAGTCGTCCTATACTGGGCTTAGGTTATTTGATAAAGTTTCTCTGATAAGGCTTTTCAAAGTGGAGAATCATTATGACGAAACAAGGCGTGAAATCAAAAACGAAATCCGTGCAAAGTATTGAGAATTGCCGTGCGGTTGAGATCGGAATTGGAAACTTTGCCGAATGCACAGAGTGGGGACCAACGAACTGTCCCCACGCAATGCCTTTTGGATATTGCTTTCTGTGCATGCATCCGCGTGTAGACGAAATCATTGAAAACACGAAGAAAGCTCTACTCGCTGAGAAGATTTAGCTCGGGAGGCAAATCCTTGGACGATCCCGGAAGGGTGAGAAATAGCTGTTCTAGCTTTATGCGAGTGGTTAAATAAACTGTCCCCGTTTTGCGGGGACAGTTTTTATTCCTGGAATTACTTGATTTATAGTGCTGCTAATCTTTGCCACATTTCGGGCGCAAGCTCACGTGAACGCGCCGCGATCCGCTCCTCGTCCATCGACAGAATCTTCTTGCCCTGCATCAGGATCTTGCCACGGCAGACGGTGGTATCGACTGTCGCGTCGACCAGGCCAAAGATGAGGTGACCCAGGAAATTCCCTTCGTTGAGTACAGTGGGGGGCTGGTAATCCATGATCGCCAGATCGGCCGGACGACCTTCCGCAAGTTCTCCCAGACGAATTCCGAATTGGCGCTCACAAATTTCCGCATTATTTTCAAGCAGCAGCCTGGGCGCTTCCATGAAAGCGACCCGTGGATCATGATTCGCAAGCCGGTGCAGCAAATAGGCGCAACGCATCTGGGACAGCATATCGGAGGACATACCATCGCTGCCCAAGCCAACCAAAATGTTTCTTTTCAGCAAGTCAAATAGTTTGGTCACCCCGACCGCATTATTCATGTTCGATTCGGGGTTGTGGACAACGCTGGTGTTGGTGGCCGCGATCAGGTCCATTTCAGATTCGTCAATGTGAACGCAATGGATGAAAAGAGATTTCTCTCCTGAGGCGCCCATTTTGTCCAGCCGGTGAACCACCGGCATGCCATATTTATTGATTGAATCTTCCCGATCGGCGAGATCTTCGGCGACATGGATATGACACCCGACGCCTGCATCCTTCGCAATGCCTACACATTTTTCCAGCGTCTCGTCAGAGAGGGTGAAGGAGGCGTGCAGCCCCATCATGGCAGCGATTTGCCCATCGCCCTTTCCGATTTTCTTGATGAAGCGTTCATTCTCCTCGACACCCCCGCCGATCACGTTTCGATCTGAGACCTCATAGCATAATGAGGCACGGATGCCTGCCTGGCGGACAGCGCTTTCGATCAGATCAAGCGAGCTGGCGCGCATTCCCGGAGAAGCATGATGGTCAATGACGGTCGTCGTTCCATTGCGGATACATTCGATGAGGGGGATTTGTGCCGAAAGTGTGATGTCTTCTTCGCTCAAAGCTCGGTCCACTTTCCACCACAGCCGTTCGAGGATTTCCACAAAGTTGGAGGCGGGTTCACCCGGGATCGCCATGCCGCGTGCCATCGTTGAATAGAAATGGTGGTGCGCACAGATAAACCCGGGCAAAACGATCTTGCCGGTGCAGTCCACTGCTTCGGCATTCGGAAAACGCATTTTCATTTCTGCGGCATCGCCAACTGCCACAATTTTCTCGCCTTCGGTTACAACTGATCCGCTCCAGATCACGTGATTGTTTGTGCCCAGGGT
>DATGYJ010000053.1:0-12294 GCA_035298105.1 Anaerolineales bacterium
GATCTTATGTTGCGCGTTATACGCGGTCTGTACCATGTGCTCGGCGACACGCCCGCCGATTTGAATGGGACCGTTCATCGGTCGTCCTTGTTCCTGGGGCGGACGCAGCGGCGCACCTGATTTCGATGTCTTTGTTGAGGCAGGGAAGACAGGTAGTTCATACGTTGATGTGTTTTGCTCGGTGATCTTATCTGCCCACATGAAGGAGTCGTATGCCTGCGCTGCAGATGGGTGCAGAGACCAGTCGTTACCGTTGATGTAGAAGAGTTTTGGACCGGTCCCCTGCTCGGGCTTGCGAACGGTTGCCTGAGCCGTGGACAGTTTCCGGCTGATCTCTGAATCGGGATCGTTCAAGTCTCCAGCCAGGATTGCATGCTCCGGGCAAACGACAACACAGGCAGGCTCAAGCCCAACGTCAATGCGATGAGCACAGAACGTGCATTTAGCTGCTGTATTGGTTTCGGGATCCAGATAGATTGAGTCGTAGGGACAGGCCTGCATGCAGGATTTGCATCCAATGCAAATCGATGGATCGAACTCAACAATGCCATCGTCACGCTGATACATAGCAGTCACGGGACAGATCTGCACGCAGGGCGGATTGGCACAGTGATTGCAGCGCGTCACCTGAAAGTGGCGGCGCACATACGGATATGCCCCTGTTTCCACATACTTGACCCACGTGCGGTTCACGCCAACGGGCACCTGATTCTCAGACTTGCATGCCGTTGAACAGGCATGGCATCCGATGCACTTACTCTGGTCTATCAGAAATCCATAATTAGTCATGAGAAGTTACACAGCCTGCGGCGGCGTGACCGCATTCATGATCGCGGTTGTGAAGTCTGCAGGTGTCACGCCTGGAGACTGAATGCTCAAACGATAATACGCCTCTTCAATTTTGGATTTGAGTGTTTCAGGTGTGGCCGTGATTCCTCTCAGAGATTGTTCGAGCGCGCCTATTGCAAAAACAGGAAGCAGAGTGAAGTCGCCAGATATCGAGACATCGTCAATGCGACCTTCGCACAGGCGGGCGATGACACGGATCAATCCCCCCTGAGACTTGAACGCTGTTTCAACAACATGCACATCCTGATGGATCTTGACTCCCTGCTGGTGGAGTTGTCCCTTTTGATATAGCCACTCATCCGATACGAAGCGCGCATCGATCTCCTGGGCCATCGCTTCCTCCTCGGCAGTCCATTCACCTTCGTAGACTTCCATGCCGAGGGTTTCGAAGACCTTCTTCATATACAAATCCTTGACCATGGCACGGTCAGGTGTGGAGCCGAGTTGCTCAGTCATTGTGGTCATGTAGGCTTCAAGAGACTCAAAGATCTTGTCCCTCATTTTCTCCGAAGGCACTTTCAGGACCTGCGACATGGTCTTCTTATCAAATGTGTACATGAGACTGCCGACAAGGATTTCTGCAATCCCCATTTGGGCCGCGCCTGTGCCACCAATTTTCTTCCCGTTGACATGCACATCGTTGATCGGGCGATGATTGGCGTTAATGCCTAACTCCTGATACGTGGCCACCAGTGGATCAATATACAGTTTGAAGCGCTCCTCCAATGAGACAGGCAAATCTTCCTTGTGGAAGATCCACTGTGTGAACAGTTGGCCACTGTCCAGGTATACTGCGCCGCCACCCACCTCACGGCGATAGACAGGGAGCCCATGCGCTACACAGTAATCCAGATCAACTTCCTTTTGAATGTCCTGGTGATAGCCAATCGACACGTACGGGGCATTCGGTGATACCATGATGATGGTATTGGGTGTGTCCTTGTTCATCGCATATCCGACCGCGTGATAAACGGTCTGCGAGCGAAGCGGGGATACACCTTCCATGTACAGCAAGCGGATTTTCTTGGACATTGATCACCTCAAACTGAAAATATCCAGCAGCATGTGCGGGGAATCGCTTCCCACGGCACCGCTGCAATGATGAGCCTAGTCAATACATCTCAAACAATTAATCTTCAATTCCTGTATTCTCACCTTATATTTCTCAACTGCTTCAGCGCCAGTTACCAGATGACCACGTTCATTATTCAAGTCCGTGGGGCGCACTTTGACAAGCCAGCCTGTTGTATAAGGCTCCTTATTTGCCAGCAGGATATTCCTGGCAAAGCCATCCTCGTTGGTGGACACAATCTCGCACGAAAAAGGTGCGGGGAATGGACCCACCCATTTGGCACTTTCAATCGTTGCCAGTGCCTTCCCCTGTACCACCGTTTTTCCAACATTCCGAAAACTGATCGCTGCGATCTTTCCACAACGAGTCTGAGCCACGTCGGTCATGCCGAGAACGGCGATATCACCTTCGAAGCGAATCCATACATCGCGCTCGACGTCGTAATATAGGTCCTCCGGAATATCACAGGCATAGTAGATCATCGTATGTCAGGCAGGAATTATGATTGATCACCCAAATGAAATGTTCTGCTCTTCCATAAACTTCTGATATGCGGCGACTGCCGCATCACCGGTCACTAATGCTGCGCTTTCACCGGCCCAATCTGCGGGCTTCAGTCGCACGAACCAGCCCTCACCATATGGGTCGCTGTTGATCAACGATGGCTTCGCCTTCATCATCTCATTCACTGCAACGATCTCACCCGTTACAGGGGATGTGACAGGACCCACCCACTTGCCACTCTCAAGGGTCCCCACACTTTTACCCCTCTGAACGGTACGTCCGGCCTCCTTTGGCGTAGCATTGACAATCCCTTTTGCCATATTCTGCGCTACATCGGTAATTCCAATAGTCACTGTGCCATCTGTTTCCGGCAGCGCCCAGACGTGTTTTTCCACCCAGTAGAAGCGGTCTTCAGGAATATTGCATCCACGAACTGTTGCCATGTTATTCTCCTAGTTGTTTAGGTCGAGTAGGCGGTGCTATTCGGCCAGACCGAGACCATGTTCACCTTGAAGGTGATATAGAAGTAGATCAAAAACGACCAGCCGAATTTCAAACTCATATTCTTGTACAAAGCCTGGGTCACGACGTGCCTTCTTTGTGACCTGCTCATAACTATCGCCACAGACGGGGCATGTCACAATGAAAAAAGTATGACCGGTAAACTCGTCGATACGCTTGCCCAAGGTGTCACCGTGACTTTCTGCCAGATGATGATGGACTTCCGAACGTTTACCGCTAAACTCACAATATGGACACTTGAACATATCAAACCGATATTCGAATATTCGAGTATCGAACATCGCCTTCTCGACCAGATCGATTCATGCTTAACTCGCCATTGCTTTGGCCACGACAGGTTCGTTCACACCGACCGCTTCCGCTACCAACTGGATCAAGTCACGGACTTCGATCCTGCCTTCGTTGCCGGTGGTTTTAACCGCGTCCGAGTACATGATCATGTCCTTTGGGCAGGTAACAATGAACAATTGTTTTTTGTCGCTCGGTTTTTTCTCGAAGGTAGTCAACGCTTCCCTGATTCGATTCTCTGCAGGGCGTTCCCCTGGTGCAACTTTGCCCATCCAAATCTGTCCGCCGCCCGCGCCACAGCAAAATGAGTTTTCGCAGTTACGAGGCATCTCATTGAATTCCACCCCGAGCAGTTCCAACAATCTGCGCGGAGCCGTAAAGCCACCATTGTAGCGACCAAGGTAGCATGGATCATGGAATGTCACTTTGTAATGAGGCAATTGATTTTTGATCGTCAACTTACCCTCTTCGATCAACTTCAGGAGAACAACCGTGTAATGCTTGACGTCAAACTGGCCACCAAATTGTGGGTACTCGTTCTTCAACGTGTTGAATGAGTGCGGATCAGTAGTAATGATTTGCTTGAATCGTGCCTTCCCAAAGGCCTGCAGATTCTGTTCAACCAGCTGCTCAAAGAGACCCTCCTCGCCCACGCGGCGAACATCATTGCCCGCATTGGATTCGTTCTGATATAGAATCCCAAAATCCAGTCCTGAGCATTGAAAGATTCGTGCAACCATTTTTGTGTTAGGTACCACGCGCTCATCAAAGGAGGCCGTGTCGCCGACAAACCAGAGATTCTCCACGGGCTCTTCGGTCGCGTTCTTGATGGGAAATTCCATTTCCTTTGCCCAGCGTCCGCGTAGGCGTTTACCTTTACTCATCCAGTTGCCGTTTGTGGCGAGAGACTGTAAAGCATTCTGCAAACCATTGTCAATTTCACATCCATCAATTAGCATGCGGCGGCGAATATCCACGATGTCCGCCATCGGTTCGTTGCCGACCGGGCACACGCGGACACAGGCATAACAGGTTGTGCAAGACCAAACTGCTTCGGGAGAGATAACCGCCTCCGTTAGTGAAAGCAAAAGTCGGTCCGGATGAGAGCCGAAAGTTGCTTCCTTGAGAAGATAACGTTTGTTCACTTCCAATGCAGAAGGCGAGAGAGGACGCCCCTGGAAATTTGCAGGGCAGACATCCTGGCAGCGATTGCACTGCACGCAAGCGTAGGAATCTAAAACACGCTTCCACGAAAGATCATGGATGAACTTCGCGCCCGGATCATACTTTTGACCTTCGATAACCTTCAACGGAATCGCCGGGTCAAGTTGCCCGCGTGGATTTTGTTTGGCAAGACCGAGATTGATTGGGCCAACAGTGAAGTGCGTGTGCTTGCTGCGCGTGATATAGGGGAGAATATAGAGTACCCAACACAAACTGATCCACCAGGCAACATGCACACCTAGTTGCGACGCGCCGAAAACGCCATTCAGAATACTCGCGATAGGCATGAAAGGATCTGCCCCACCTGTCAATCGAAATGCCTGACCTAGTAAACGCGCCGTGACGTGCAAGATGACGAACACGCCCACGATGAGGGAGTCTTTTTTCTGCCCACCTCTCCTGACTTTCGAATTCAGTAGAACATTTTCCCGATAGTTGAGGCGTTTATCCTTGACGATGAAGCGACGTCCAAGAAAAACAGCAATACTAATAAGTAGGGCACCACTCATCAGGTCAGCGATGAGATTAAAGGCGTTAACGATGCTTGAATTTAAGAAGGGAAAAGCGAGATGCTTGCCACCGTACACCAACTCAAAGCCAGGGATAAAGCCTTCGAGAATATCAACGAGATTCACAAATGCATAGGTGATCAGTCCGAAGAACAGCCCAAGATGAACTATGCTTAACGCTTTACGCGCCCGAAAAATCGTGCGCTGAAATAAAACCTGGATCCCAGCTTTAACTAGACTTGCCGGAACATTCTTCAACTCAGGCGCGGGCCGTCCTTTGCGAACCGAGTCAACAATAGTCTTTGTTCCATGAAGCGTGAACCCCGCCGAAATCAAAGCCAGCAAGACGAAGACAAATTTTTCAATCAGTGTGAGCAACGCGCCCTCCCGAAGATTCTAACCACGAAGACGTGGAGACACGGAGTTTTCAAATTCCGCACTACTCAGTATCTCTGTGGTTATGATTTTCATAGCAATTCAAGCATTGCCTCCGCGACTTCAAACAAATCCGCTGTTGCACCGTAATGCGCCACATTGAAAATCGGCGCCTTTTTATCCGTATTGATCGCAATGATCAACTCTGCACTCTTCATGCCTTCGAGATGCTCAGGCGCGCCCGAGATACCAAGCATAAGATACAGCTTCGGCTTGACCTTGAGTCCTGATTTGCCAACCTGACGCGTACGCGGCAACCAACCTGCATCCACGACGGGACGTGAAGAGGAGACCGTTGCGCCAAGTTTTTGCGCCAGCTCTTCAGCGAGTTCCACATTATCTTTGCTGCCGATGCCGCGTCCGATCGAAACCAGTTTTTGTTGGGCGGTGATATCCACATCACCACCTGCGGGCTTAATGGCGTCGACAAATTTTGTCTTTAAGCCATCGAGCGAAACAGGAGAATTGATAGTCGTCGCGACGGTCGATCCCTGCCCCGCTTCCACAGGGAATGAGCCAGCAAGACAAGCGACAATTGCCATATCGCCTTCAGGCGTGACATCTGCAATCATCTTGCCGCCGTAGACCTGACTGGTGACCACAAGCGCGTTATTCTCAATGCACAGGTCTCTGCCATAGGCGACACAGGGTTTACCCAAACGCGCGGATAGCCAGGCTGCCAAATCCATGCCTGTGGCTGTCCAACCGAGCATCACGAGACGTGGAGATTTCTCTTTAAGGATTGCTTCGATGACTTTGCCGTAGGCTTCCGGATTGAACTGCGCGAGATTCGGATCATCTACCTGGAGCGTCGCATCTGATGCGAAAACATTCGCCACCACTCCGCCTCCAATTACGACCGCAATGACCTGCCCGCCAAAAGTTGATGCCACCTCTTTGGCTTTTCCAACCATTTCAAATGACACATCGGAAAATTTACCATCCAGGTGATCTGTGATCACAAAAACATCATTACTCATGGTTTTCTCCTAGGCCAATCCCTTGCTCTTCAATAATTCTACGATCATTGCGGCAACTTCCTTTGACGAACCGCTAATCATCTCTGCATGACCTGTCATCACAGGAGGAGCCATTTTCTTGAATGACAAGCCCGCGCTGACTTCACCCGACGGAGCAACCTTTTCGATCGTTGCAGTCTGTGCAACCTGCCGTACCTTGCTGATCGGTGCATAGCGCGGCGGTTTGGATGCTGCCTGGACGCCAACCACCATTGGCAAGCGGACAGCATACTTCGCACCAAATCCACCTGCGAATTCCTTATTCACCGTTGCAGTGTCGCCCGCTACTTCCACCGAGCTGACTCCGCCGATGTACGGTATATCAAGATATGCAGCGATCATGGGTCCGATCTGACCGTCGAGGTCATTTGAGGCCTGAACTCCTGTAAAGATGATGTCTGCATCCATGCCCTTGATCGCTTCTGCCAGCCATTTGGCCTGCATGTGTGAGTCTGCGCCTGGTTCATCAGCCGTCATCTTGACCGCCTTGTCCGCACCTTTGGCAAGTGCGAGATGCAACACACCATCAAGTTCTCCGATCAAATCCACCCCTACGACGGTCACAGTTCCTCCGACAGATTCCTTTACCAGCACAGCCTGCTCAATGGATTGCTCGTCGAATTCATTAAGTACGAAGTCCACCGAGTCGAAGTCGATGTTGTTGCCTTTGACCGGCAGATCATCCGCAATGCTGGGGATATGTTTGATAGCCACGACAATATTCATAAAAACTCTCCTGTTTTCAAGTTGCAGATAGCTGATTACTGCTCGCCACGCATGGATTTATCCAACAACTCGAGAATGTCGTTTACAGTCACATGCTCATTGCCTGTGGATTTGACCGCGTCCTCGAAGCGTGAGACTTCAAATGGACAGGCGACAGCCAGCACGCTCGCGCCTGTGGAGGCGGCTTCCATGGCACGTTTCTCAGAGAGGCGCATTTTGGTGTGCTTCTGAGTAAATGAGTCCATCCACATACCACCACCACCGCCGCCACAGCAATATCCATTTTCGCGGTTGCGGGCCATTTCGACGAGCTCCACACCAGGGATGGCTTCCAGTAACCTACGTGGCGCCTCATATTCGCCGTTGTGCCGTCCGAGATAGCAGGGATCGTGATAAGTGACTTTAATATTTACTTCATGTTTGAGCAACGGCTTGAGTTGTTCAAGATGCCGAGCCAGGAAAGTAGTGTAGTGAAGCACAGGGCGTTCGAAGCCATATTTGGGATACACGTTCTTGAATGCGTTAAGCTCATGCGGACCTGTGACCACCAGCTCTTTCCATTCATATTTATTGAAGGTCTCAATGTTGTATTCCGCCATCATTTCAAAGAGACCCTTCTCACCGGCCAAACGTTGCGAGTCGGCGTCGTCTTTTTCTTCCTTGCCAAGGATAGCGAAGTCAATGCCGAGGGCGGTGAAGATACGCGCCGCTGCAGACGCCGCATCAATGCCACGGGGATGATAAGAAGGATAGGAACCAACATACCAGAGGACATCCACAGGTCGACCCAGATCCTTGATGATCGGAATTGGCACACCTGCGCTCTGGATCCAGGCGTCGCGTTTGCGTTGCGGTTGCCCAAGAGGGTTACCAGATTTGGCAGTGTTCTCGAATGCCTGCTGCAATTCAGGTGGGACGAACTTTCCATCTAGAATTGCCTGCTCGCGCGCAGCGGGCATGATCTTGACCATGTTGACTTCTTTGGGGCACACACGCAGGCAGTTGGCACAGGTGGTGCAAAGCCAGAGTTCGGGCGCTTCGGTCAGATCCATGCCTGTTTGGGCATACCGATAAAGTTTGCGCGGGCCATAATTGCCGACCACATCTACCGGGCAAACCGGGACGCACTTGGCGCATTGATAACAATTCGCAAAGGACTCCGCATTTGGAATGGATGCGATCTTTTCGATGAGTTCAGGTGTGTACTCGAAGATCGTCCGCTGTTCGAACATGCGGTTCCAGTGACCAGAAATATCCACGCCGTCTACTACGGCATGTTCTTTTTCTACAAATTTTGCTTTGATCGGACCAGCCATAACTAATGGTCTCCTTGTGCTTATTCTGCCACTCACTTATGGGGCTAAAGCCCCATCTTGCAATGACGGACCAGCTTCTTCCTTTATCTTCTTTAATCCCAACAACTTCCTTGCCATGTTAGGCAGGGATGGCAATAAGTTATTGAACTCACGACTTAACCTCCAACTGGTCGTACCGTACAGATAAACGTTATAAGCACAAGCCAGAAACGCGCTGTTGGCAAAGCGCGCGCGCTTCTCATTGCTTACCAACTCATCCGTCCACAAGCCTGTGCCCTCGGCAAATTTCATACTCATGGCAGTGACTGCACCTACACGGGCATATCCATCTGGGAGGTTATCTGCCAGCAGGTTATGTGTACTTCCCGCAAGTAATGGCAGAATGCCAGTGCCTGTGGTTGGATCCCATAGCCAGCGAGTCCACAACCAGTGATAATCAGGAGATGTGTTGTGTAAAAGTCCAGAGGCAAGTTCTAAAGCAAGTCTCGTATCCAGCACGTTTAGTTTCTCTACGAGCTTTGCCACTCGAACAGGAGCGGGCAATTCCCCATGCAATAAATCTTCGAACATGCTGAAATCACCTTCGGCAAAATAATTTGTGATTATTCTTGCATTTGCCCGTGTATGCGTTACTGCGGCAGCAATGTCCGAGAAGGAGGATGCTAGCCGGGCAGAATCAGCTTCAACACCAAGAAAGAGCATCGCATGTCGCTGGGCAAGTTCATCCGCAATTGCGATGACATCCTGGGGAGAAACCTGTTTGAGCGCTTCCTGCAAAGTCTCTTCAAGGATGGGATCGTCCGGTCCCGTTTTCTGTTTAACGATGTGACTCTGCCGCTGAGGTAAAGCCATGTTATGCCATCTCCATCACTTTACGGACAGAAGCAACCGCGCGTGCGGCAGCAAGGCCTGCCTTTGAAATGGAGTCGTCGAGGTCAGCAGGACCGGACGCCGCACCCGCTACGAAGATACCTTCCTTCGAGGTCGCAACAGGATCCAATCCACTTGCGCCGCCTGCTTCAATAAAGCCGTATTTGTTTTGTTGGATATCCAACAGTTGTGCGATGGCTCGCGTGCCAGCACTGGGCTCCATCCCCACCGAAAGTACGATCAGATCCATCGTCACTTCCATGGGGCGGCTCATTGTGGTATCTTCGCCGCGCACCAGCAATTGATTGCCCTTCGGCAACACTTCGCTGATCACGCCTTTGATGTAATTAACGTTATATTTTTCCTGCGCGGGCCAGTAGATTTCATTTTCCCAATAGCCATACATCCGCATGTCGATATAGAAGATGAAAACTTTTGAATCGGGGATTTGCTGGCGCAATTCAATCGCTTGTTTACTGGCAATGCCGCAACAGACTTTTGAACAATATTCATTTCCAATTTGACGATCACGTGACCCCACGCATTGTACGAACGCGATTTTCCTAGGCGCTTCGCCATTCGATGGTCGTACCACGTTATGTTCTCTTAACATCTTTTCGAGATCAGTGAGCGTAATGACATCGGGGAATGAATAATAGTTATAGTATTGCGTCGCGCGACCCGGATCGAAATGCTGAAAGCCTGTCGCGACGATGACCGCGCCCACATTGAGGGATTCAGCTACGCCGCCCGCTTCGATCTCAACTGTGAAGTTGCCCGTACTCCCAGACATACCCTTCACTTCGGCTTGATACTTCACTTCCACATTTGGATTGTCCGTGACTGCAGCAGCCATTTCAGCCATGGCTTCAGACGCGTCGCGCCAGTGATGCGTCAGCTTGGCATAGTTCTCGCGATCAGGTGTGCCACCGAGCCGTTCGCGCTTTTCGATGAGAATGGCTTCGCCGCCCAATTCAGCCACACAACGCGCAGATTCAAGCCCCGAGGGTCCGCCGCCTATGATGAGCACTTTTCCAGATGTCATTGTTGTTCCTCCAAAATTCGCTATTCTCGATACGCCCTTCACTAAGAATGCTCAGGGTTACTCGATTAGCAGGTTATTTACGCCGTGAGATTGATCGGTTGATCTGCATCCTGCCAGGTGATTCCAGATTTTGTACCGGCGCGAATCTGATCGAGGTCGCCTTGGAATTCGTCCCAGTACTTTTGCCAGTTGATTCCGAGTTTCTCCAGGAAGGGACGCCAGTCCGTGGAATGCCAGTGGAACTGCACAACGCGGAACGGATGAGCGCCCATGGCCAAGGCTGCAACCTGTGCATCCGACAGAACAGGCACCCCCACTTTTCGGTCATGTGCCTTTGCGGCAAATTGACTCTTATCTAACGTGGTCACACAACCTGTGTCATGTGTGATTGTCACGTCAGGGTTGGCTTCATTGATCATGGTCTCTATTTTTCGAAGCACAGCATAGGAACGAGTGAAATCGCGCTGGACAAGCACATGGCGAAAACCAAAACCACAGCAATCGAACCAGGTTGAGTAATCCGCCACGTTAATACCAAGTTTTTCAAGCACGGCTGTGACTACTGCGGTACGCTGTCCTCCATAGATTTCCGGATCATAAATGGCGTCTTCAGCGATGATCTTGTAGTAATGACATGCCGGATGAACTGTCGCCGTGATGGCACTCATGTCCACAAGCTGCCGCTCGGCAAAGCGATCGCGCATGGCGTAAACCCACTCGCTGTAATGGACGATCTCTTCGGGGATGACAAGTGGCTTGCCCATTTTGTCGAGAATACGGCGTACTTCATCGCGTAGATCCTTGTGATGCACAAGTTGCTCGCGGATTTCTTTGTAATGACCAAAGCTGGTGCCGCAATGGATCATGGGAAAGTAGCCCGTTTCATATGCGGCGGCGAAGTTGCGTGACATGACTGCGGCTTGCCCGACCGCGTTAGACGCACCTGAGGCGTAATAATTCCAGCCGGTGCAGGAGGTTTGATCTGTGGGATCGTTGTAATCCAAATTGAATTGGCGGTGCAGCCAGAGAATGGAAGATGCATAGCCAGGGATGTGTCCGCAGTGACCGCAGGATTTATGGTGCCAGGTGTGCTCGATGGGTATCTTTTTCTTGCGTCCATATTTGGTTGTAAACTCAACGTATGGCTCTGGAACCTTTTGGAGGATGATCTCACCCTTGGCTTCCAGTTCCAGCAAAAGATCATGCATATCCTGCGTCGGGGCGACAGCGGCATCACGAACGACCGGGTGGGATTTTCGTTCAAGAATCTGTTCAACCGTGGTTAAGTTTTCGGTCATGACAATTCTCCGTTTTCTGTTTGGATGAAACCAATAAAACAGGATCGAATTCAGGTGAGGACGAAGCTATTAACCTTCTTCCAATTCTTCCTGCATGACTTCAGTCAATAAGTCGTATAAACTTTCGTCCAGTTCCTTGATGATGTCCATATTGCCTGACTCAAACCAAATCGTATAGAGCTCAAGCAATGTTTTGCGATCGGTACGCCAGGCGACATCCGTAAGCCCGCGGATCGAATCCATCGGAATCGCTTTGCGCCAGACATGCATGTTCTGTGAGAAGTTCTGAACCCACGGACCCCAATCAGGAAAGAAATCAGGCTGGAGCATGTCAGGCGAAACCTGATTGCCTTTGAGCATAACCTTATAGATCACGCGGCTGTAGCCTTGCAGAGCATCTTTCGATTCCTGTAATCCATTCTTAAGGGAGACTTCGCGCAAAATCGTGACCAAACCCCCAGGGTTATTTTGGCGTGGACAACGCACACAGGAGAAGCATTGCGCGCAGTTCCAGATATCTTCCGTGATGATGTCATAGATACGTTCCACATCTTCACGAGCCATCGCTTGTGCAATCACGCGCGGACTAAAATCATAGAAGCGTGCAGACGGACAGG
>DATGYJ010000054.1:0-10120 GCA_035298105.1 Anaerolineales bacterium
GGTTTGCCCGGCACGGTTCCACCGGTCATCTTCTTCAGGTCCGGCCCGATCGGGATACATTCCAGCCCGTAGGACTCGATCCACTCTTTGAAATTGGGAGCCACGCATAACCTGGCGCGGTGTCCCAGCGCCTGCAGCTCCAGCCCCAGCGCTACGATGGGTTGCACATCACCACGCGAGCCAATCGAGGAAAGCAATACCTGCATACGACCTCCAACCTGGGACCCTTGAGAATTCCTCCAGGGCCATTGTTTTGAAACGGAAGCGTTTTATAGCACCTTTGGCAGGCGGATTCAAGCGGAGATTAAGGGGCATTGAATTTGGATGGAAAATGATATACAATGAAAGCAACAAGGGATCCAGAATCTTGTGTGTAAAAGGCGGTCGATGAGGCCGCCTTTTCTGTTCGTTGTTTCGGTGATGTTTTAAATAAAAAGAGACAGGCGCATACCCCTTCGGGGCACTTAGACCTGTCCCTACAAAATCACTAAAACGGTTTGAATACCATGAGGAACACGACCACCGGCATCGAGATCATTTCATACCAATGGGCCAGGCGCACAACAGGGTCATCGAGCTGAGTACGCAGTGCGGGGGTCATCTGTCCCGTGGCGAGGGCGTCCTTCAGCACAACGTCGAACTGCTTACCGCGCGGCAGGAAGATCAGCGGCACGCTTAGAAATCCTAATAAGAGAATAATATTGCTCACCAGCAGCCAGTTGCGGTCTGCACCTTGCAGGAATCCCAGAATTGGCGCCTTGATGAGGAGCGCCAGGATCACACCGAAGACGATCACTGCCATATTCCCGGGAATGACCATTGTGCTTTCGATGCGTCCCGCGGCTTCGCTCAGCGTGGCAAAGCGGCGCACATCCTCAGTCCGTTTGGCGTAAGCGCGCACGATCTGGCGTGCCAGGATGCCACCGATGAACCACATCGCACTGGCAATATGCAGAAAGCGTACCAATAAGAAAAGCATTTTGAATTCTCCTCTGTATGTGGTTTCGATTCAAAAGGGTAGTCTACCATCCGCCCTTACAAATGCATAAAATTTGCTACCATGAAAATCGAAAGCCCGACTTTCGATTTTCATGGTAGTTGATTCGTTCGTAATTAATACCTTGGCGCTCTGTGCGTCCTTGGTGGTGAAAAAGAAAAGGGGCCAGGGACAAGGTTAGTCAGGGCGACCACAAGGGTCGCCCCTACATCAAAATCCCAATTCTTTGAGATTCTCTTCCTTGCTCCGGCGGCTGTTGCCGCCAAACAAACTCTTCCAGAAGGCCTCGTCATATCTGCGGGACTTGACCGGCAGTGGCATTGGGACGCCCCAGCCGAGCAGGAGCACTTCCTCTTTCGGTTGGAGGCGTGCCAGCATACCCCGTAAGGCCTCCCGGCCCGAAAGACCCGAGAGCACGGCGTGGATATCGTCCTCGTCACCGAGCCAGCCTGAGATGCGCGTCCCCAGCTGTGATAGGACTTCGTCGTAGATCTGCGAGGGACGCTGGTCTACGATCAGGAGAGTCACATAATACTTGCGCAGCTCACGCGCAATGGTGGCGAAGGTGGTCTGCGCAGCCATTTCACGGTTGAGCAGTTTGTGGGCTTCCTCCACCACGATGATCAACTGGCGCGGCTCCGCTTTGCCGTGCGAGCGGAACTCGTTGGTCTTGTGTTCCCAGGCATTCCGGATCTTGCGGGTGAGCAGGTTCGAGACGAGCAGGTAATCCAGGTCGCTCTCAAATTCGCCGAAGGAGAGCACCACATGCTGCCCGTTCTCCAACGATTGGATGATCTCCCGCACGCTGTCCGCGGCGGGCTTTTCGACGATGTAGGGCTTGTTGAAGAGCCGCCGCAGTTTATCGTGCAAGGCTTCCGCGGCAGTCACATTGACGCCGGTCGAGTTCGCCCAGGCGGCTACACTCTCGGCGTGCGGCACTTTTTTGATCCTGCCCTTTTCATCCTCCACTTCCACCTCTTCGCGGTTCATGGAGCGGAAGCTTTCGAACCATTCGTTTCGAAACGAAGAGTATAAGGCGTTGAGGGTGGTCGGTGTGGTTTCTTTGAGGTTCAACTCGCGGGCGAGCGTTTCGATATCAGAGGTGGAGATGTCGTTGGTCGCGATTTCCAGATTGAAATCTGGGGTCTGCCCTCGGATGGTGCCCCCCGCTCCCAGTCCCACGACCCGCAACTTGGACTTGAACTTGCTCTTCAGGCCAACAACCGGTCGTTTTGTGTCTGAGGCCACATCGTCAAAACCATACTCGTTGTGCATATCCAGCACCAGCACCGAGGCCTTGTTCGAGTTGATCAAGCCTGCCAGCACGACGCGGGTCAGGAACGACTTGCCTGTGCCCGTGGCGCCAAACACGCCGGAGGAACGCTGGACGAATTTCTCCAGGTCGATGCAGACGGGATGGTTCTGCTCGCGGGTATACCCGATCACGAAGTTGCCGCCCTGGTGCTGGTCACCGAAGATCTCGGCAATGTCGCCCTCATCCGCCAGATAGACCTGGGCATGGTGGGGCGGCACGTTCTTGACAGGCAGGATGCGCGGCGGTTCTTTCAAGCCGGCATCGATCATGCCTTGCCAGTCCTTGTAATCGGGGGAGCCAGGTTCCGGTCCGATCTCCAACATCAAGTTCGGCAATATTTCCAAATTGGCGTAAAGGGTCTGCCCGTAGAGCGCCTTGGCGATACTCGGGGAATAGCGGATGCCGGTCTGCTCGTCGGCGAAGCGCGGATCGGTTGCGCCCAACTGGATGTCGACGACAATGCCGTAGTAATTCCAGTCTCCACTTTGAATGACCACAAACGCGCCTTCCTGGATCTCCTGCGGTGAGACGGTCAGCCGCACACGGAAATTTTCTTTCAATCCACCACCCACCAGATAGCCAATCTTTGTTCGTTGAACTTCCATAGTTACCTCATAATTTTGCTTATATCACACAAATTTTCGAGAAGCATCTCCTCGCAAATATAAGACTGCTTCTGCACCAGCAGAATTTTTACTCGAATGCTAAGTCGTCGCCGGTTCAATCTCTTCCTTATCCCGCAGGAAACTTAATAAGGTGGTTATCGTCAACAGAATGATCAATAACGGAAACGTGTCTTGCAGATGCCGGGGTTTATGGATGAACGGCACCAGGGTAGTTGTATAGGAAAACGAGGCTACGAGCAACAAAAGGATGACCAGCATTCGCCCGGGAACATTTTGGGTAAATCGTTCCGATACGATCAGGGCAAATGGAGCCGTAAGCAGCGGTAACGTGTAATCGTGATTGACAGCGGGGATGATCAGCCCGCCCAGGACGCAAGTCATCCATAGGAAAGAGTCGAGGCCGTGGGTGTTACGGCGGTAAGCATTTAGCCACACGAGCAGGAAGCAAATGACAAAATATGCCAAAAACAAATAGGTGACCAGGCTAATATTTTTCTGTAACCAGGAAAGCAAATTCAGATCGAGAAGCTGATATCTTGGAGAGGAAAAAATACTCAGGAAGCTCGTGATCGAATGATTTCCACGCCAAATCTCATGTGGATCGACGCTGCTTGCCAGCATGTGGGTAATAAATTTTGAGAAGTATGAATACCCCAGGAGGAAAAGCAACGCAAAATTGACCAGGCCCAAAAGGGCAAATCTTTTGAGGTTGGTTTTCCAGTCTCGCCAATCATCCACGAACATCACCACCAATAAGGCCGGGTAAATTTTCAATTGAACGGAGATACAAAAGAGCAGGTAGGCAAAGAAACGATAGTGCGGGTGCCTGTGAAAAAGATAAATAGCTAAAATGCAGAGTAACATGGCAATGGTGTGAAACTGGCCGCGTTCCAACTCAAACTGGAAACCATATGAAAAAATGGAGACCCCGAATATGAACGGGATGACGGAGCGATTTGCCTTTTCAGCGAGGAGGAATGGGATCAGACCTCCGGCAATAAAATAGCTGACCACTGTCATGATCGTGATCAGATAATAATTGCCCGGGTACCCTATGAGTGTGAGAGGCGCAAAGAGAATCATAGTAAGGGGAGGATAAAAAGCTTGGGCAGTCCCTGCCGCGAACCAGGTCTTGCTGGAATCGAGGGTCGTTAAAAAATCTGCGCCAATGGGATGGAGATCATACAGATATTCCTCGAAATAAACCACCTTATGGCTAGGATCAAAAAACATGGGCAAGATCAGGAAGATAAAGTAAGCCAGGGAAAAACCAATCACAATCCACAAGAGGTTGGGGAAGTATCGAATTCCGGTAAGCCAGGAGAGCTGGGGCACTGCCTGATCCTTCTCCTGATTGCGAGGCAAAAGTCCAACGCCGAGGAGAGCTAACGCCGCTCCTATCGTAGTGATCAAGAGCGCGGCAGGTTTAATACCGGTCTTACCAACCCCGAAAATATCAGACAGAAGGGAAAGTATGACAATGAAGACGCCCAGCACGATCAGGAAAAAAGCAGATTTGTTTTTCGGTGCTTCTTTGAAGATGTTCATGGGAATAGCAGATCCTATGGCAGAATTCGGCAGTACCAGCCCCAATCTACTATAGATGTTTGTTTTGTGTAAGCCCCAGATTCTGCTAGATGAGGACTTTATATATTCGTGACGTAAGAATTCCATCGTGAACATGGATATACCTGTAATGGGGCGGGGCAAGGATGACCAGCACGTCATCTGATTTTGCAAAGGGATAGGCCGTGGAGCGGAGCCCGAGAATTTGGATCCCTTGATATTCATCCTCATAGGTGATATGCACGTGACCGCAGAGGATTCCCAGTATCTTTTCCTTGATGCCTGGCGCTGTCACGACCTCCCAGAATTCATCGATCTCGTCGGCTATGAAACTATCCAACCAGCGACTACCGATGGGTTTTACGTGTTGATGACAGACAATGACCGACGGCAGCTCGGATTTTAATGCCTGAGAAAGAAAATTGCGGGTCTCCGGCAGGAAAACTGCCTTTGATTCCACACCCCAATCCATGAATACGAACTGGACGCCTTTATGCTCGAACTTGAAGTTATATAAGCCAACCGGCTCTGAATCTGGAAATAAACAACGCCTCAGGAGCTCGCGGTCATCATGGTTGCCGGGCAGAAAATACATCGGGTAATCGTGCAGTCCTTCCACATTGGCGTGCTGGGGTCCCGGCAAGGCAGCGGATGGACCCAAACCCAGTAACTTGATCGCACAGGCATATGCAGCTTCAGTCGGCGGCTCTACCAGATCGCCGGTAGAGATGATGAAATCTGCTTTCCCGGCGGCATGCTCTGCGATATGTCTCATCACCATGCGCAGCGCGTGACCAGGAACGAATCCTTCGCGAAGTTGCTCCTCCGATTCGAGTAAATGATGGTCCGTGATCTGGATAAAGGAAAAGCCCATAGTTCAGTTTGTCGTTGCGAGGAGGGTGCTCTTCTCGGCGATTGCGCACGCCGCAAAGCGGTAATCCTGTAAGGAAGCACCTCCTCGTAATAAGGGGGTACTTCGCCAGCGCTTCGACTTCGGCGAAAAGCACGCCTCCGCTCAGCGCGAACGGCTCGCAACGATATTAGCTCACTTCCGATAATACTCCAATTACCGACATTAAGGTCGAATAATCATCTCGCAAAAGCGTGATCAATTCATGGATGGCGTTTTCCTTCCAGATCGCGCCGTTCTTGCCATGGGCTTTGCTGGCTTCCGCCAGGTGGGCAGCAATGACCTCGGCAACGGGCACCTCCTTGTTGTGCAGGATGTGGCGGAAATATCCGAAGCGTCCTGCCGAGGTAAAGCGTGCCATATCTTTGTCCTCACACAGGTAGATCACATCCAGGCTCAAGGGCGGACGCGGCGGAAGCATGTGATAGATCTTGCCATCCTGCTCATACCCGACCGCCATGACAGACATTTCCACGGGCACGATGCGCCGCTCGCGGTTATCCCGCAGAACTTCCTCGCTAACGTTATCTGCCGTGACCAGTTGGCGCACCAGCCCATCATCGTCAATATGGATATCATAGATAAGACCATAAACCTGATATGAATCGCCGAGGTGAGCGCGTACGAGCGAGCCGAGGGCCGGGACAGTAAACTGAGAGACGCGGCACCCTGCAATAAAGCCCGTCGTCCCTGCGCGAAGTAGCCTTCCAATTTCGATTTGATGGTTCATGAGAGTCATGCCTCCGTATTAGTATAGTTAAAACTAGGTACGGTGGAAGGCGAGAACACCTCGCCCGGTCAGTTAACTTGTCGTTTTTATGTTTACAGCATCCCGAAGGTCTTTCAAAGCAGCGTTAGAGCGGTTTATACAAACCTGCGGGACGTTTTTGCCCATTATCTCCTTGTTCTTGTTCTGCCCGGCAATGCTTTCGCTGAATCTTTATTTGACCGCTCGCCGATCTCCGCCCGGACGCGGCGGAGTTCCAGCGCCAGCAATTGCTCAACCTGTTCCTTCTCCTCACGTCTTACCACCGCGGTCTCGTGGGCGCGATGTAAAAGATAGGGATAGGGCTTGCTGCCCATCATATTGCACTGCTCCATCAGAACAGAATGCAACAATTCCAGTTTCTTTCTGTCTTCTGCCACCCACTGGGGAACTTCGACGCGTACCGGCCAGGGATGCCCCAATGTACCCACATTCAAATAGAAGAAGTGCAGCGCGAGCGGTCCCTTGTATTTTTTGACAGACCCCGATTGAAGCGCAAACACTGCTGAACGGTGACCCGGCGGCAGGAGCGGGTTTTCACGCTCGCCGTACAGCCATCGATCACTGACACCCCGCAGCGGCTGGTATTCTCGCAACCTCTGGATCTGTTCCTGATCGGCTGTGGCGATCTCGAGCAGGCGCACAACCAGGTCGGCGCTGGGCTTTTCCACATATCCCGCGGTAATCACCCCGCGGGAATGCAGGCGTGCCAGCACTTTCAAATATTTTTCCACAAAGTCCGCATAGGCTTGCGGGTCATCGCCTTTGGCCCCCCAGAGTTCGATGGTCCCGTCGGTGAGGTTGACTACCTGTCCCTTAATCCCTTTGGATACTTCGTCGAGTTTGAGGCGCTCACTGATATCGCGCCGCATGGCAACCATGCCATCTGAGATGGGATTACCGTTTGAGATCAGATCATCGCCATACAACATTTCGGTGTCGACGCAGATCTCCGGTGCCTGACCGGAATGCAGCTTCATGCTGATAATACCAACATTGATAATGGAAAATTGGATGGAGCCGTGGCGGTCCGGGTTGACCTGGGAACCATCTGCAGCGATCACGGTCACATCGGCAACCGGCGCGGGCGGCGGATAGTTGGAAGTGAGTGGCTCGTTTAACGGCACGGCGCAGCGGAGGTTGGAATCTATGGCTGTGGCAGTCTCCACTTTGCGCTGTAAATAATCGAGCTCGGAATCATAGGTCCCGAGCAGCTGGCGTGCCAGTTCGCGTTTCTCTTCGAGGGTTCGCTTGTTTTCATCGGCCCCTGCCGCGATCTCCCGGATGCGAGCATAAATTTGCTGGAAGTTGATCGGCATTGCTTCTGGTTTCTCCACGAAACACGCATTCTTAGAACAAATGTATCAAGATTGTACAGGCAAAGCCGCGAAAATACAAGTGTTAATCCCCTACATCTGGGTATACTTAAGGTTGATACTCCCTTATTTGGGCATCTGGAGGAGACGGATTTTATCCTTTTTACAGAAAAAATCGATGAGTCCCTACTACAACGAGGCTGGATCTCCTGTCGCTCACGATCCGTGGATCCCACGGACATCCCTCGTTGCAAAAAAACTCCGGTCTCTCCAAAAGCCCGCCACCTGGGGTTGACATTCCCGGGAACTTTTTCTTGCGCTCTTCGTCTATTCAGAGAGGAGAAATTTTTCAACAAGGAGTTAATGGCTATGAAGACTAAATCCCTTATTTTGTTCACGGTGGTGGCGCTGGCGCTTTTGATGAGCGCTTGTGGACCGACCGCCAATGCACCGGTGCGTACTTTGAGCGTATCCGGAAATGGGCAGGCGTATCTGGCCCCCGATATCGCTTACATTTACGTGGGCGTACATACTGAAAAATTGACTGCGGCGGAGGCTGTTGCTGAGAATACCACCCAGACCCAGACGGTGATCGACGCGCTCAAGAAATTCGGTATCGATGAGAAGGATATTCGGACCACAAATTTCAGCATTTATCCGCAGGATAAGTTCGATCCACAGACCGGCACCCCGACCGGGCAAAAGACTTACGTTGTGGACAACACTGTTTATGTTACAGTGCGCAAGCTTGACCAGCTGGGTGATTTGCTCGATACGGTCGTGACGGCTGGCGCGAACACAGTCAATAGCGTCCAATTCGATGTGGCGAATAAGGCTGAAGCTCTCAAGCAGGCGCGTGCGGATGCCGTGAAGGATGCTGAGGCGCAAGCCAAGGAACTGGCCGGGGCAGCGGGTCTCTCCCTCGGTGCGATCCAATCGATCGGCTTCCTGGATAATCAACCTTACCCTGTTTTTGACGGCAAGGGCGGTGGCGGCGCTGTCGCTGCGAATGCGGCGGTACCGATCCAGCCCGGACAACTGACCTTTACAGTGACGGTGAACATTACCTACGTGATCAAGTAATCCGTTCGTTTCTCACTCAAATTGAACCTGCTTCCGCTAACGGGAGCAGGTTCTTTGTTTTCGGCCCCCACCGCCCTTCGGGCACCTCCCCCAAATACGACGAGCTGATGATTGGATAAGCATCCCAAGTTTTTTCGTCGGATTTGGGGGAGGCTGGGAGGGGGCGGGTTATAATCTCAAAATTCTCTATTCTGAACAGGAGTACTTATGCTCAAAGTCGGATATATCGGTCTCGGATTAATGGGAAAATCGATTGCGCGCAACATCCTCAAGGCAGGTTTTCCACTGGTCCTTCATAATCGTTCACGAGCGGCAGTGGATGAACTCGTCGCCGAAGGTGCGAGCGCGGCTCATTCTCCGAAAGAAGTGGCCGAACAAGTAGATGCGATTTTCACCAACCTGCCCGATACCCCCGATGTGGAAAAGGTCGTGCTGGGCAAAAATGGGATCATGGCCGGCGCACACGCCGGATTGATTTATGTAGATAACTCAACGATAAAGCCCGCCTCCGCCCGCAGGATTGCCGAGAAGTTAGCGGAGCAAAATGTCTTTGCCCTGGATGCGCCCGTCTCTGGCGGTGATATCGGTGCGAAGAATGGTACGCTGACCATTATGGTGGGCGGCGAGGCCTCTGCGCTGGATAAAGTCATGCCGGTTTTTATGGCAATGGGGAAAACCGTTACCCATGTTGGTGATGCCGGTGCGGGTCAGGTGGCGAAAGCCGCGAACCAGATCATGGTGGCTGCACAGATGGTGGCCATGGGGGAGCTGCTGGTCTTCTCGAAGAAAGCCGGTGTGGATCCACGCAAGGTGGTCGAGGCGATCAAAGGTGGCGCAGCCCAATGCTGGACGCTGGATGTCAAGCCGCCCAGGTTATTTGCCGGCAATCGCAATCCTGGCTTTAAGGCGCATATGCAATTGAAGGATTTGAAGATTATTTTGGACACCGCCCAGGAGTATGATATTCCGATTTCTGGGACGGTTGAGAACACAAAACTCTTCCAGCAGATGATCGACTCGGGTATGGGCGAGCTGGACAATTCCGCGGTGGTGGCTGTGATTGAGGCAAAAGCAGGAGTAAGTATCGTTTGAAAGTTAGCAGGTTGGAAGGTTTAAAGTAAAAAGGAAAAATGAAAAGATATTGGTCTACGATTCGTGATTATTTTCTGATCGTCATTGCAGCGTTCATTCAGGCGCTATCGCTGCGCTTATTCTTTATCCCTGCCAACCTGGCGTCGGGCGGCGTGAGCGGCATTTCCCAGCTGGTCAACCATTTTACAGGCTGGCCCATCGGCTTGATGATCCTGCTTGGGAATGTCCCACTATTTGCACTGGGCTGGCGTTTCCTCGGCGGATATCGATTTGCCCTGCGGACGGCGGTCGCCATCATTATGTATTCCCTGTTCACTGATCTCTTAGTACAGACGCCGCTGTTTACCGCAAGCGGTGCAGGGACAAAGCTCATCAGCGATTTGCAGGGAGATATCTTTTTGAGCGCGCTGTACGGCGCCATCCTCAGCGGGATTGGCTATGGTCTGGTC
>DATGYJ010000055.1:0-2478 GCA_035298105.1 Anaerolineales bacterium
CGCCATTGCCCGCAGTAACCACCGGGCCCGCGCCGGCATCATACCAACCGGCGTACGTACCGATCGTCCCGCCGGGTGTCAGAGCGTTGAAGTCCTCACAGATCAGGCCGGTTGAGTCCGTCTTAATGACTTCTGCCCCGGCAGCCTGCGGCGGCACACCGATCAACGAGGTTAAAAAAACCAGGATCGTGAAAACTTGCCTGATCCTGGCCAACTGCAAACGAAACGTGGAATGATTCCAATTTCTGGTCAAAAGTGCTGTAGTCCTTGACATTGCGCCCTCCCAAGGCAAAAAAAGTTTCGGTGCTGCGTTGAAGGCATTGATGACCAATATTGGGTCGAAACAAATGGAAATTAAATAGCGAAATCGACCCGTGGCCGGTTTCGCTATTAGCTCCTCAGGGAGTACCCTCCTTGTCCTGCGCATTCCCGCCCTTGAAGGTTAGGCGACCAAGAAAAATCCCTGATTCATTGCTTCCACTATTTCAAATGTATTAAGTTTTCCCCACACCGTTAAGAGCGGCTCCGCTTTGCATCTTCAAAAATTTACTTCATGACGGAACCCTACCAATTTCGCATCATGACGAAAGTAACATTCTTTTATGACAAGCTTCTTAATATTTACAGGATACCAGTCGGAGAGAGCCAATGCCAGCCAGGCCGACTCTTTCTCTAAAAATTCCTTTTACCATCCCTGTGATTTCTTTTCGGATTGCGAGTTAACGCCGATCTTTCTGGAGGCACTGGATTTGCGTTCCAGGTAACTCCAAATTCATTTGCCGCATCTGTAAAAGTTTCAACAGAACACGTACCCGTTCCGTGCCGGGCAGGCACGTATCAAAGATCGCCTCGTACCCATCAAACGGACCACCCCGGATGACGACACTCTCCCCTCGGCGGAGCCTTGCCAACGGCTCGCCGCCTGCCGCGTTGATCTCATCCACATGCCGGTGGATGGCCTGGATCATGTTATCAGGAACAGTCGCGGGAATCCCATCGAATGTCACCAGTCCGCTCGAGAAAGGCATCCATTGCAAAGTGAGCGCCCCCACCTTCTCAATATCGATATGCAGAAATAGGTAGCCGGGAAAATAGGGCCGGAGCTTGCGGCTGCGCGGGTTCACCGGGCAGACGTGCAGAAATGGATAATAACAGTCCAGGCTGTGCGCGGCCACTTCCCGCCACAGGATCATTTCCTTGTTTGGTTTACTGCGCAGTACATACCACTGCAGGTCCATGGAAGTCCCGTCCCTATCGATGTAATGAATGATTGCAAAAATGATTGATGCGGGAGGCTCGGCTGGATTGCCACACCTGCCCCGAACCGCAGGTGCCGGGGAATCCAGCCATCAGAGATGACATATGCGTATGCGGGATTTGGCAATCCCTCTTAGCACTAAATGAAAGGAATGAGCCTCTTGCGAACTCATTCTACTGCACTTCCCAGCCTGCAAAATTATTTCTTCGTTTCATTATTCCAGGCTTTGAAGCTTTCCACCTTATTGATATAACGGAGCTCGCCGTGCTGGATCACCAGGTGGACCTCTCCGTATTCGCCCAAAGAGGCCAGGATTTCATCAATATACTTGACCTGTTCCAGCGTAAGCTTCTTGAGCTTGAGCTCCCGCAAAGCGGGTTTGACTTGAGATCCATTCGAGGCTTTCATCTTTTCTTCCCTCAATAATGACCGGCGATGATAAGTTCCTGAGACAAATACGATCCACGCAAACCGACCTCCAGAATGCTTTCTGCCTTGAAGAAGTCAGATGATTCACGTATGCTGTTCGTTGCAGACAATCCGGTTCTGACGCGAGAGTATACCAGCAAATTTATTTCATATTGAAGAGATAGGCAATTGTACTTCCTGGATTTTGAATGAATTAATTTCCGTTCTCAATGTCGTCCCTGGCACCGCCCGCCAGGGCAGGTGTGCGAGGAGGGTTGAGACGCGGGAGCGTCGAAATCCCGACGATTGCGACACTTGCACCTGGCGCAAGTGCAGGTGAGCATCCTGCAAGGAAGCAATCTCCTCGCTCAAAATACTCGTAAACTGGCTTGGAAATAGTGACAAGAATCTCCGTCACGCTGCCCTCGTCAGGGCGCTCCGCAGCAAGCGTGACCTACTGTTCGCTCCGGACCGGCACACCATCAGGATGTGTTCTTCCAGTGGTGACACGACGTAATATGAGTCCGGGCACAAAACATGAACACCCAGCGTCATAGAGAAGGAAGGTGCAGAATTGAAACGAACCTTTGCGTCGGGGTCAAAAGCTTATGAATGCGACAGTGCCCAATTGTTTCCAAAAAAGAGTACCGAGAAAACAGTACAGGATCAGTACAGGATGAGTACAGGATCACTAGAGGATCACCTTGAGGACCCAATGAAATCAGCGAGGGAAATCGGGCAGAAGAAGGAGAGGGGAAGTTGCGCGTTGCCGGGCGAAGTCAGCAGAGGACTCTTTTGATAGCGATAAAGAT
>DATGYJ010000056.1:0-2448 GCA_035298105.1 Anaerolineales bacterium
CATGATGGCGAGCGGCAGAGTGATCTGCGAGGCTTCGTCGAATAGCACGACATCGAATTCAACGCCAGATAGTCTTCTGGATTGCAGGGCGAATGGCGTGGCGCCAATCACATACCCACCGCTGTTTTCCCCGAAGCGGGATTGATCGAATCTCTCAAAGTTCGGGACATTGAGATCTCCGGCGTGCCGCCCCTCGCCGATTTTGCAGACGGAGATCGAATCGTCCACCTGCGGGATTTTGTTCAGCGCATTATGAATGGCGCGGTGAGTCAGGGCAGTGACGAAGACACGGCGACCATCTGCCACCAACAGGCGCGCCAGGTGAGCGAGCATGAGGGTCTTGCCTGTTCCCGGTGGACCTTGAATGAGATGGAGCAAATCCGTCGCATACGATAGCGCCACGGCCTCGACCTGGCTCCCGTTGAGACCGGAATCCTGCAAATCACGACGGGCGCGTTCATAGCGGGCATAATCAATTTTTGGGGTGAGGGAATTCTGGAGCAGCGGCAGGATCGTAGACCGCCCCAACTGCGAATCAGCAACGGTGTTTAACGCATCCAGATAAAACGGGCTGGAATCAAACCAATCCTGATCCATGACCCAGCCATCCAATTGGGAGGTCAGTAAATATTCGTTGCCGCGGATCAGGCTCACTTCGAGGTCGGTTTCCCCATCGTATTGCAGCTCACAGTGCAGGGCATCCGGATCATGAGGATCATCTCTGTGTAGTAGAACCAAATCCCCCTCACGGAAGCGTGAATCGTTTGTGGTGCAGGAGAGCCGGGCAATCCCGTTTTTCATCTGCTCGGGGCGCAGTCCTTCAATAGCCCAGCCGCTTGCAACTCGTTCCTGAAGCGGACGAGACCATTGGTTTTCTAATGCGCGGTGCTGCGTGTCCGCTTCACGCTGGACGAATCTTCGAAGTCTTTGCAGGAATTCTGCGGGAGAGGCGTTCATATCGTGATGAGAACCCCATTGTATACCCTTCACAGTCCGGGCACTACATGAATTCTGAATTATGAGAGCAAGTATGGGTTCAGTATAGGATGCCATTCGTAAGCTCTGGTTCTTCCCCCGTGTGGTCCTTCCGGATGGAAATAGGGCGATTTCGGTTTTGTCCGGTGACCGCCCTCTCCGTCCACCGAGCTTCAATTTCTAGACGCTCGTAGGAGCAAAAAAGTTCTCCTGTCTAAGGTGGTACCAAAGTTCAATTCTGCCGTCATGTAGGTGGTTTAGACTACCTTGCAGATCATTGTCACTTTTTCGGAGGAACTTGTCCGATTTCCGGTTTTTGGAGTATGCTTGGCATACAAGCGGGGATAACCGCTGAAAAACTGCTTTGTAGGACTCATCAGGAAAGATTGTATCAACCTTCTCGATCATATGATCACGTAACATAGAAAACCGGGACAGCCATGAATGTCTTCGAACTTCGCAACCAGCTAGTCGACAACTACAAAACATACGTATCCAGTTTCATTCAGATCCGAGACGGTCGCATCCGTGAGCATGTCGAGACTCAACTAAAAAGCGGACTCCTTTGGCCTGAGCCCTTGATCCAGTTGAATTCTGCATTTCAGCCTGCGCATTATGTCGATGAGTTGGTAGATCAAAATATCCTTCACCGACTTTGCAAACCAATATTCCGTAGAAAGAGCGAGCAAAACCCAACTGGCGAGCGCCTGCGACTTCACCAGCATCAGGAAGACGCGATTTATGTCGCTCAATCCGGAAAAAACTACGTTCTAACAACTGGCACGGGTTCAGGAAAATCCTTAGCGTATATTATTCCCATTGTTGATTTTGTATTGAAGAATGGCAGCGGCAAGGGTATCCAGGCGATTATCGTCTACCCGATGAATGCGTTGGCAAACTCCCAAAGAGGAGAACTGGAAAAATTTATCAATCTTGGGTTTCCAGATAACAAAGGACCGGTAGCGTTCGCAAGATATACGGGGCAGGAGAACGATGAAGAGAAGAATCAGATCATGGCAAACCCGCCGGATATTTTGCTTACCAACTATGTGATGTTGGAACTGATCCTCACGCGCCCTCGCGACCGAGAGACACTGGTGAATGCTGCACAAGGATTACGCTTCCTGGTTCTGGACGAATTGCATACCTATCGAGGACGTCAGGGTGCGGATGTTGCCATGCTCGTGCGCAGGGTACGAAACATTCTGAATGCAAAACATCTCCAGTGTATTGGAACGTCTGCGACTTTATCGACGGAGGGCGGCTTTGAAGACCAGCAAAAAGATGTGGCTGCCGTTTCATCAAAATTATTTGGCGATATAGTTTTGCCTGCAAATATTATTGGTGAAACCCTGCGCCGCTCAACGGTCGAGATGGACTTTGGCGACCCGGCTTCTCTCACAAAACTTCGCGAAAGGATTGCTTCGCCCACAAAGAAATTTGAGACCTATGAAGAACTGATCAATGATCCCC
>DATGYJ010000057.1:0-10107 GCA_035298105.1 Anaerolineales bacterium
TATGCGAACAAGGCCGCGATCTACACCAGCCTCTTCGATTCTGCCTTTAATTCTCTGTCTGCGATCGCCTTTGATCGCTTTCCACATCCCGCCGGCCGTGATGGGTCTTATTTTCTTACTAGCGCGGATGTCGTGTCGAGCAAACAGGGGCTGAGACCCAAGTGGTGTTCGTGAATTCGGTTCAACATTTGCTCTTGCGTGTAGATATTCTTTCATTGCTTCTATGCACCGATTCGAGTAATAAACCACTGCTTGTTTATCGCCCTTGCCAATAATGATGGAGCGTCGTTCCAACCAGTCAATATCGCCGCGCTTGAGTGCGCAGGCTTCGGATATTCGTAGACCTGTGTCTGCAAGAGTTAGCACAAAGGCGCGATCACGCAGTGCTTCAAGATATTCACGGGGCGATGTCACGGAAGTGCCATTAAGTGAAATGCAGTAGGCAATGACTTTTTCCACAGCTTCACGGTTGAAGTTGACAATACGTTTGCCCGACGTGCGGGTGTAGTGTTTTGTTGCCTCTTTGAGTTCATCCGTGTTCCAGGCTTTATGAAAAGCGTAGAATTTGCGGACAGCAGTTGTATAAACTCGTTTTGTGGCAGGGGATTTTGATTTGATTGAATTGAGAAACTTGGTATATGTCTCCAAATTCAATTCTGCCTCTTCGCTTACAACAGCAACGAATTGATTTAACGCATTTCGATATGCGAAGATTGTGCGCGGAGAACGGTCAAGGGTCTCTAGGAAGGACTTTATTTTGGTTTCCATTTCATTCCATGTAATATTAATTATATCGAATGATGAGTAAATAATCAAGACCCAGAATTATCTTACAGGTTAATCACTCCCCTACTCTTGACGCACTACAGACGATTGACTATGGATAATCGTTCCCCGATGGATCTTTGTAGGTTAATAAATTGCCAGCCAATTTGCCTTACGAATTACCTGACGGCCTCAATTTTCTCCCCTGCCCCACAGCAGTAGTACTTAGAAATCGATTCCAAAATATCAATCAAATATTCTGAATCGCTGCAAACACTAATCATGAATTTGTCATCAACTTGACGTAAATCTCCTCCAGTGCCGATTCCCGCATCGACAGGTCCATCAGCGTCCAGCCGTTTGCCGAAACCGTTTCGAGCATCCTGGCAATGGCATCCACTTCTCCGGTCCGGAAGACGTAGTTGCCATTCACGCGCTCATAATCCAGCTTTTGATCCGCATGGAAGAGAATCTGATATTCGCGCTTTCCCAACCTGGATCGAATGACATCCATTTTGTCGAAAATCAAAAGTTTCCCATTCTTGATAATACCCACCCGGTCACAGATGCTTTCTACATGAAAGAGATTGTGCGCGCTGAGTAGGATCGTTTTTCCTTCGCGCTTCAGGGTCTTGAGATAATTAATGATGAAAAACGATGTCAATGGATCCAAGCCCGAGTTGGGTTCGTCCAGGATCAGCAAATCGGGATCATGAAGCAGTGTCCGCGCAATGGCGGTCTTGCGCTTCATACCCTTGGAGAATTCGCCGGTGAGTTTATTTTTCTCGGCGAGCCCAAGTGAATCGAGAAGCTGGTCGATTCGCTGGAGTGCTTTGCGCCGTGGCATGTGGTAAAGTTCCGAGAAAAACAACAGATACTGCCGGGCGGTCATGGCCTCGTATAGCGAACTCTCCTCCGGCAGATAGCCGATCCGTCCTTTCACTTTGATGCTTTCCTTTTGCATGTTGTGTCCCATGACTTGGACATGCCCGGAAGTGGGTTCCACCAGACCCGCGATCATTTTCAAAGTGGTGCTTTTCCCCGCACCGTTGTGACCGATCATTCCGACGATTTCGCCGGAATCGATCTGTAAGTTCAAACGATCGACGACTATAGTATCATCGTAGCGCTTGGTGACATCCACAAGTTGAATCATGTCAGTATTTTATCCTAAAGTATCGGGAGAGTAATTTCCGTTGACCCAGATCCTCATCATCGCCTGGCGTGAACTGACCCGCCTGCGCAAACGCTTCGGCGGCGCAAGCCCGCTTGCCGTCATCGCGCTCCTGGTTGGAGTGGGCCTGTCTGCTTTTGCCGTCCGGAACACGATCTCGCTCGGAAGCGGCCTGTATCAGATCGGCGTTGCGGGAGATGTGCCACCTATTCACGACGACCGTTTTACGGTCATCCAGGTGGATGTTGATGAGGGCAGGACAATGCTGAATCAGCACATTATTGATGTCCTGATTGATGGCACTCAGGTATATTCCCGAGAGGATCACAAATCGCAATATGCAATCCACACGCTTAAGCAATATATGGAACAGGAGGAACTGGCACGCGTCGGAAACACCTATCCGGAAACGGAGGCGTTTCCACTACGGGTTGGGATCAACTACCTGGGCGCCTCGCAGCCTCCGGGTCAGAACGAAGCGGGTGGCACAGTACCAGTGACGAGGCCGGAGGAGACCATCATCCCATCCTTGACCCCTCCCCCTCTGCCATTTGCGCAGGTGCTGGTCGCGATGATCTATATTCTGCCGATCACGTTCATCAGCATCTTTTTCACAAGCAGCTTCATGGATGAAAAGATCAACCGCCGTCTGACGGTCCTGCTCTCAGCGCCGGTCACTCCGTTCCAGATCATCCTCGGGAAGATGCTGCCATATGCCGTCTTTGCGCTATCCGCCATTGTGTTGATTGCCATGGTCACAGGGGGGAATGTGCTACTGACCATGGCCATCTTTGTGCCAACTATCCTGTTTATGTTTGCGATCTACCTGATGGTGCCGTTGTTTTACCGTACATTCAAAGACACAACCTTCATCGCCATGCTTGTCACCACACTGACGACAGCCTATTTGGTTGCCCCTGCGATGTTCACCGATGTCAACGATATCGCATACATCTCTCCATTGACATTGGCGGTAAAGATGTATCGGAATGAACCATTTGGCTGGCGGGAATACTTGTTCCCATCCCTGCCGATGGCCGCGATCTTCGGTTTTGCAATGTTTGCCGGGACACGCTTACTCAACGAGGAATTTTTGATGGGATATAAGCCCATCACTCGCAAAATCAGTGATGCAATCTATCTGCTGATGGCCCATGCCAAACCGTATCTGTCTGTGCCACTATGGAGTTTGCTGGTCATCCCGATCGTCTATATGGCGCAAATTGTCTTTCTCGCATTCGCTTCCAACCTGCCGCTTGGCCTGATCCTAATAGTTACTTTGCTGGCTTCGGCGTTGATGGAGGAGATAGCAAAATCCGTTGGGATCCTTGTGCTGGCGGAACATCGCATGGTGAAATCCTATCGCGAAATCATTGGGTTGTCTTTTCTTTCAGCAGCAGGGTTTTTAGTTGGTGAGAAACTTCTGGTTTTACTTTCGATCAATATGGTCTCACAGGCTTCGATTTCAAGCGTGTTATTTGGACAGGGTTTGTTCCTGCTTGTACCACTGATTGCCCATTTCATCTTTACCACGATTGTTACCCTGCTAAAAATAAAAGCAAAATTGCTCTATATGGCAGCCTTGATGATCGGGACATTGGTACATTTTCTCTACAACTGGTATTTGCTGGGAGGTTTGGGGTGATCCCATTTCTGGCTGTGGTCAAAAAGGAATTGGGCTCGGTCCTGCGTGACCGAACGATCTTGATTGCCATCCTGCTTCAATTGTTCATCGCCTCTTTTTCATCGGGACTCTTGTTGGGAATGCTCTCACTGTACGATGCAGATACGATCATACGAGATAGTGGCTCATGGATAAAAATTGGCGTGGTCGAGGCCGCTGACACTCCGTTGGATACCATCCTAACGCAGCGTGGGTTGACGGTCATCCCGTTTGGGACGCTGACACAAGCGGAATCTGCATTTTATGAGGGCAAGGTCAGCGCGATCGTCGATACTCCTCGAGATGCAAACGGCATCACAGAGGTCAAACTCTATCTGCCAGATTCAGATACGGTCAGTTCATTGATCCGTATGGTAGTCCAGGAGCCCCTCAAACAATACGAAAACTACGTGCGTGCCCAGAAAGGGGTCGAGGTACATTACACCGACCTGCAAGGGGAACCTTCTACATCCTTTGAGTTTGTTTACTCGGTGCTGTTACCAATGCTGATGTTCTTCCCAGCTTTTGTGGCAGGCAGCCTGTCTATTGATTCCCTCACCGAGGAATTCGAAAACAACACGATGCAAACACTTTTATCGGCGCCTCTGACGGTCAACGGGATGGTCAGCGCAAAAATCGCGTCGGTACTGATCCTATCCAGTTTGCAGTGTGGTGCCTGGCTGGTATTATTGAAATTAAATGGAGTTGCCATACAGAATACAGGCTGGATTTTCCTGTTGGCACTGATCGTTTCCGGAATCACGTCAACCTCTGCGGCTTTAGGGGCAGTTCTGCTCAAGGATAGAGAGCGTTCTCAATTCATTTATGCACTTGTACTGCTGGGTGCAGCGGCAATTAGCAACCTTTTGAATCTATCGCCTATCATAACCCTGTCACGCCTGGCGGTTGGTGATCATTTCGCCGGTGGCTGGAATGTTGCGTTATTTGCCATCTTCCTAACCGGGCTGTACCTGCTTTTATGGAAGGTGTCCCACCAGATCATAGCTTAGGTCCATCTCAGCCAAGATGGTTTTCAATTATCTCTTTCGCCTTCATTGTTAAGCGTTTCCTCCCCTGCCCCTCTGTACGTATCGGGGACCAACCTGAGAGCGCCTTACCGGAACTTCTGCGTTGTGTGGGATCTGTATGAATTTGTGGGACAGTTGCTGTGTCAAATCATGACCGAGCCACCTCTTCAGGCGGCTCGGCCCTGGATTTACTACAACCCCTACTTGAACCTGAAGTTTGCTCGATGCAATGTACCATCGTTCAGCTTCACCACGAGCTGACGAGGAGTTGTATCGGTTTTATATCACCTGTGAAAAGGATAACAAATCCCGCTTAGGCGTCTACCCGCGCATGCATGTAAGATTTGATCTGACAACATTAGCTAAAGGAAAGAGGATAATAGATACGGGATGGAATGGAGAGACCATCCTTATTCCCCGTGCGATTTTGCTCGAATTTTCCAGATTGATCAGGAGATTCAAGTATGGACGATATAACAGGAAAAATTGCCCTGGTGACAGGCGGAGATCGAGGCATCGGTCGCGGGATCGCCATCGCTCTGGCACAGGCGGGCGCAGACGTGGTGGTTAATTATCATACCAACGTAGACAAGGCCCACCAGGTACACACAGAGATCGAGGGACTTAAGCGCCGCAGCCTGACCATCCAGGCCGATATCACCAAAACCAGCGCGATTACGGCAATGGTTCAAAAAGTGGAAAAGGAAATGGGTGCGATCGAGATCCTGGTGAATAATGCCGGCGTCAATATTCCGCAATCCTGGGAAGAGGTGGATGAAGCCAGTTGGGATAAAGTCGTGGATACCAACCTGAGAGCAGCTTTCTTCGTTACCCAGGCCGTTCTTCCGGGCATGCGCGCTAGAGGTTGGGGCAGGATCATCTTTATCTCGTCTGTGGCAGCGCAGATTGGCGGCTTCTCAGGCCCGCATTATGCCGCCTCCAAAGCCGGCATGTTCGGGTTGGCTCACTATTTCGCTTCAACCCTCGCCAAGCAGGGAATCACTGCCAACACCATTGCACCCGCTTTAATCGAGACAGATATGCTTGCCCAACTACCGGCTGCTCGCCCGGATGCGCTGCCGGTCGGCAGGTTTGGCAAGATTGAAGAGGTTGGAGAAGTAGCGGTGATGCTCGCTAGGAATGGATATATTACCGGACAGACAATCAACGTTGATGGCGGCAGGTATACAACATAAAGGGTGGAAACCTGTTGGATTCCCGATTACCATACCCCCGCTGCCTCATTCACGCTCGCCCGCGGAGACAAGGTGATCGCCCTCTTATTGCAGACCGCCCGGCAGACACCGCATCCATAACAAGCAGTTGGATCAATCACCACCTTTTTGTTGTTCGACGAATAACGGATCGCCCCGTACTGGCATTGACGCATGCACAGGCGGCATCCGTTACACGCCTGCGCGGTAACCCCGGCTACCCACTCCGCTCGGAACATGACGGGATAATCCTTCCGGACGTGGGTCATACGATACGCCATGCAATCCTGGTCACAGTTGCACAGCCCACCGATAAAGGGCGTTTTAAACGTCCAAACAGAATGAACGAGGCCCTCCTTATCCAGCTTACGGATCGCCTCCAGGGCTTCTTCCGTTGTAAGTAATTCCAGGCTGAACGAATCATCCAGGGCATCCATGAGCCGTTTGTCCATGGTCAAGCCATAACAATAACGGGCGTTCATATTGCCGGTGGTCACGCGCCGGCAAACGCAGGGCAATCTCACGACGCCTTTTACCATTTCGAAGATCCTTTCGACATCTTCGATGGGAATGACTTGTCCGTAGTGGTCCTGTTTTTGGGTGTAGGTCAGGATGGGCTTTGCCAGTTTCATCAATGGCGTTCTGCGGATCTTATCCAGCTGCTTCACGCTTTGAGGCACACGGGTGTGGAATCCGTTCAAGAACTCCGCCCCATAGCTGCGCCGGTCCTTTTGCTCCAACAACTCGATCGAGTAATTCTCCATCCTCAGATACCACTTCTGCCCCTCTCCATGCTGGGTACAAAATTCACACATATGAGACTCCTTTGCGCTTCTATTAGTATAGCCACGCTGGCTGGAGTCTCATAGTGATATTGTTCTATGATTTCAGCTTAATCGGGAATTTTTGAACTAGATCGCTCCCTGTAGCTTAGGCTGTTCATCTACGCTCGTATTGTTTCCGGCGGCTGGAATGAATGATCGTAGCAGGTTCATCATCTTTTCCAAACGTACGCATGATCAACCAGTAGATCGTTAGAAAGATGATCACCAGGAATGTGCCCGCATATAACAGGTTTGTGATGAGGAGCGCTGAATCGGTGCCGGCGAACAATCCATGCAAGGTGCTCCCCAGATAGCTGACCAGGCTCAGAACGTGGATGGAGCGAAATGCCCGCATACCAATCCGTTGGCGAAGATAAAATGTGAACGTGACGAGCAGAAGAATATAAAAACTAACGATACCCAGGCCAACCCATAGCGGACGGTAGGTGTCTGTAAATGGGATCAGGATTTGAAGGAGGCTGAACGGTAAATACTTATCGAACAGCAAAACAATGACGTGCACAAGAATAAATCCAAGCCCAAGTAGTGAAAAATATTCATGAAAGTCGTAGGTGAATGTGCCTTCCAAAACGGGTTGAACCATCCGGGTAGAGATCGCAAAGCCCCAAACCATAGAAAGCCAGAGCAGGAAGTAACCAGTGAGCCCTGAAGCGCGGGTAATATACCACCAGAGCTGAACTGAATCCATGCCAAAGAGTGCTTGGATCTTCTGGCCCAGGCTTGCATTCCCGAGCGATTGCCCCAGGCTGATGGCAACCAACATACCAATGAAGATAATACCAACGAGTAAAATGGTCGAGATGGGTTTAACGAGTGGTCTCAATGGATAAGAATGTGTCTGAGGTGAGTTCATAAATATAGTCCTTGTAATTTGGCGAGCCTAACAAATTTCCCTGTGAGTCGACCGCGATAAATGTGAGATCTTGTCTTGCTGGCAGCAGAAGTTGCACGTCCGGGTTCCCACCGATCAGAATTGCTTTTGCATACACTTCGGCCGTAATCACATCCGGGGAAATCACGCTCACACTTAACCAAGCGGTATTTGCGGGTTCACCCGTACGCGGATCGATCAAATGATGGCGCATCTTATCGCCCTGCCTCCAGGTCCGTTTCATAACGGATGAAGTGGCTACTGCGCCCGAAGGGATATGCAGCTGAGCGAGGGTTTGGGTAGGGTTGCGCGGGTCTTCCAGATATACATCCCAGTCCGTACCATCTAATGGCTGCCCGATGAACAGGATATCGCCGCCTGCACTCACTGCACAAATCTCAGCATATCCCCGCAGCAGATACGCAGCTTTTTCCACAATCCAGCCCTTGGCGATCCCACCCAGATCAATTTCCAGGCCATCCGGTAAACGGACGCGGCTGCCAGCGAGATCAAGGCTGATTTCATCGAAGGCAGGTCGGGAGGTCTGTTTTGCAGCGTGGGTCACAACCGCCACTCCGTGTGCGCGGATTTCATCCATGCTACGGTCGTAGCCGGCCTGTTTTAGATCTGACAAGATAGCAGGATCGAAGATGCCCTCTGTCTCTTTATAATATTTCAGTGATAATCGCAACATATCCATCAAGTCTGCGGAAATCGTCAACCAATCACCGGCAGAACGATTAAGCTCAGAGACTTCGCTCGCCGGCAGAAAACGGCTAAAACGTTGTTCACATTCGTCGATGAATAACTTGGTGGCGTACAAGCCTTCAATCGCTTTCTCTCCTTCCGCCGCCAACATGACTGAGGTATTCATCGCGCGGAATTCAATGGACCGGATCATGAGCCACCCGTTGTAAAGAATGAACGAGATTGGGAACGGACAGGCGGCTGCACATTAAACAGAAATTGATTTTGTGAATCATCCCCACCGCCCCCAAAATTAGATAACGGTGGAAGAGGTTCCAATGTTGGACGGGTTTGAGTCGTTACACCATACAATGATGCACCCTGATTAGGTTTGGGCGCATGCACGAGTAGTATCCAGCCACCCACAAAACTTAACACACTGGCGATCATGAGCCATACTCGCAAGCCAATTCTAAGAAGTTTCATATCAAGCCTCTCTACTGGTTAATAAAGATCCGACCATCATCGGTAATTCTGATCAAGCCACGTTGCCGCAAAGTTGCCAGCAGTATTTGAACCTGTTGGATCAATTGCTGGTTTTGCTGGATCTGGGCATTCGCCTGGGCAAGCTGATCTTGAAGCTGCTTCTCACGCTGCTGGTACTGCTGTTCGCGGTCTTGATATTGCGAAATCAGGCCCTGCATCTGACTGATCTGGTCGGTTTGCTGCGGTGAATTCAACGCCGCAGGCGAATTGGAAACGGAAACCCCGTTCTTGTTCAGTAAAGCCACCCCTCCGATGGCAAAAATCGATACACCTAGCATGGCAGTCATTAGGAACGCAATGAGCACAGCCACAACAGATTTTTTCATGCATACCTCCATCATTTCTCACAGAGTATACAAATCCAAAATGACAAGCAAATGAACGATTTGTGAGCAAATTGTGTAGATCGAAAATCCCTTTGATTATGCTTGCTTGACAGCCAGAATATTTGTTCTATAATCAAAATATGGATCAGCTCGCGACCCTGTGGTCTCTTTCCGATCAGATGGAGCTCGAACATGCGGAGGAGTCGCGCACTTCGACTTCGTTGCACTCCGCTCTCCCCTGCAGGGATGATAAGCGCGAAGAGCCGGCGAAGCCAGCCTGTTTCACGCCGAAAGAGAAGCGAGCTGCGTTCATCCATCCTGCCCAACTCCCCAATGGGAAACAGATCAAATTATTAAAGACCCTGCTTTCTTCCGCTTGTGAGCGTGATTGCTACTATTGCCCTTTCCGCGCCGGGCGTGATTTTCGGCGTGCCACATTCAAGCCGCAGGAGTTTGCTGAACTGTTCATGAAGTTGCACCAGGCCAATCTGGCGGAAGGCATCTTCCTCAGCTCTGGGATTGCCGCGGGTGGAGCAAACACACAGAACAAGATTCTCGATACGGCCGAGATCTTGCGCAACAAACTGGGATTTCGCGGATACCTACATCTCAAGATCATGCCGGGTGCGGAAAAGGGACAGGTCCAGCACCTGATGCAGCTTGCGGACCGCGTCTCGATCAACCTGGAAGCGCCAAATACGGAACGTCTGGCCAGGCTTGCCCCAAATAAAACATTTATCGAAGAACTGTTTCGCCCCTTGAGGTGGGTAGAAGAGATTCGTCAATCCCAGCCGGCCTACAAAGGTTGGAACGGTCGCTGGCCATCTACCGTCACTCAATTTGTAGCCGGCGGCTCCGATGAAAGCGATCTGGAGTTATTGACAACTACCGATTGGCTGATGAAAAACGTTCGTTTGAAACGCGCTTATTTCTCGGCGTTTAATCCAATTCGTGATACGCCGATGGAAAACAAGTCGGCTGTTGACCC
>DATGYJ010000058.1:0-4213 GCA_035298105.1 Anaerolineales bacterium
TTAACCGCCTCAAACTGATCGGTCTCAGCCAGCCTCAGCCCGGCTACAGCCTCACACCTGAAAAAGTCCGCTTTGCCTATCTCACCGAAGTCTTCTATTCCATGCTCGACTCGGTGGAACTCTGCCAGTTTGTCTTCGGTCCGGCCTGGACCCTTTACGGACCGGCTGAGACCGTTGAAATGGTTCGGGCAGTCACGGGCTGGGATGTGACCGTCGAGGAATTGATGGAAGTTGGCAAGCGCCGCCTGAATCTCTTCCGTACGTTCAATGCCCGCGAGGGACTTGACCGGAAGGCTGACAAATTGCCAAAGAAGTTTTTCAAACAATTGCAGGGAGCTGGCCCCACCGCCGGTATCGCTCTGACTCACGAAGAAGTGGATTCTGCGATCGACGAATACTACAAGCTGGCAGGTTGGACCGCTGATGGCGTGCCAACACCGGAAACTCTGAAACTGCACGATATCGAATGGGCCGTGGAGTATCTGCCGGCATAGAGATGAGTAATTGGTAACCGGTAATTGAATTTCCCCACACGAAAGGATCCTATGGCAATCGATAGCCTCTACACCGAAAACTTCCCTCATATGTCACCCGCCTGGTCGCGGATCTTCAACTTTGTGGCTGAGCGTGCAGAGGGTGCGTACATCTATACGGACAATGGGCGCAAACTGCTTGACTTCACTTGTGGCATTGGTGTGACCAACACCGGTCATTGTCACCCGAAGGTTGTCGAAGCGATCCGCGAACAGGCCGGCCTTTTCCTGCATGCCCAGGCCAATCTTGTGATTCACAAGCCAATGTTGCGGCTCATTGAAGAACTTCGCACGGTTGTGCCGCCTGCGATTGATTCTTTCTTCTTCGCCAACTCAGGTGCGGAGGCGGTTGAGAACGCGGTCAAGCTTGCCCGGGTTGCGACAGGCCGGCAGAACGTGATCGTGTTCAGCGGCTCCTTCCATGGACGGACAGTGGGCACCATGTCATTGACCACCTCCAAGACGGTCTATCGCTCTGGCTTTGGCCCTTTGCCTTCGGGTGTGTATGTCGCGCCGTTCCCTTACGCGTTCCGTTTGAAAATGACGGAAGCCGAAGCCTCTGAATACGCGTTGGAACAACTCGAATATCTGCTCGCTTCACAGACCGCTCCCAAAGAGACGGCGGCAATTTTAGTGGAATCAGTTTTGGGCGAGGGCGGCTATGTCGTCCCGCCCATCTCATTCATGAAAGGGTTGCGCGAGGTTTGTGACAAGCATGGCATCTTGCTCATTATGGATGAAGTCCAATCGGGGTTTGGACGGACCGGGAAATGGTTCGCCTTTGAACACTACCATATGGTGCCAGATATCATCACCGCTGCAAAAGGACTGGCTTCCGGCATGCCGCTTTCAGGAGTGTTCAGCCGCACAGATATCATGCTCAAACTGGATGTAGGCTCGATTGGTGGTACCTATGGTGGCAATGCCGTGGCCTGCGCGGCGGGGGCAGCCACGATCCGTGCGATGCGTGACGAAAACATGCTGGAGAATGCCACGGAACGTGGCATTCAATTGATGACCGGGCTGCGAAAACTTCAGGAAGAATACTCACAGATCGGGGATGTGCGCGGGAAGGGCTTGATGATCGGCACAGAATTTATCCTGAATGGCAGACCGGATAAAGCCAAGCAACTTGCCAAAAACATTATTCACGCTGCGGAAGATCGGGGTCTGTTGCTGCTTTCCTGTGGTACGTATGACAACACGATCCGCTGGATCCCGCCGCTGAATGTGTCATCCCAGCAGATTAATGATGGATTGAACATTTTTAGCGACGCGTTGAGAGAAATAATAAAGTAAACACGGAAACAAGTACACAAGTATAGAGAATGTAGCTGTTTACTTGTTTACTTGTGTACTTGTCTACTTACCCACCCCCCAATATGACCCAACTCGATCGATCCAGACTCGAACCTCTCCTCCAATCGGAAGAACGACGCTTCCACGACACCCATCCTAAATCTTACGAGCTGTACCAGAGGGCGCGCAAGTCGCTCCAGGGCGGTGTGCCGATGTTATGGATGATCCGCTGGGCCGGGTCATTCCCTGTTTTTGTTAAAGAGGCGAGAGGAGCGCACTTCATCGATGTGGATGGCAATTCATATATTGATTTTTGTCTCGGCGATACTGGCGCGATGACAGGTCATTCGCCCGAAGCAACAGTCAATGCCGTCAACGAGCAAATCCTAAAAGGTATTACGCTGATGTTGCCTTATGAAGATGTCATCTGGGTAGGGGAAGAACTTCAGCGCCGTTTCAAACTTCCCTACTGGCAATTTGCCCTGACTGCCACCGACGCAAATCGTTTTGCATTGCGCATGGCACGCATGATCACGGAGCGTCCAAAGATACTGGTTTTCAATTATTGCTATCATGGCTCGGTGGACGAGACCTTTATCGTGCTGGATGAAGAAGGTACACCGATGTCGCGTCCCAATAATATGGGTCCGCCAGTAGATCCACACCTGACGACGAAGGTGATTGAGTTCAACGATGTTGCCGCGCTCGAAACCGTACTCTCCGCCCGCGAGGTGGCGGCGGTGTTGGCCGAGCCAGTCATGACAAACATTGGGATCATCCATCCTGAGCCTGGTTATCACGAGGCGCTGCGTGAACTGACACGCAAATATGGTACTTATCTCATTATTGACGAGACCCACACGATCTGCGCGGGACCAGGTGGCTATACCGCTTCCTTTGGACTGGAGCCTGATTTCCTCACCATCGGCAAACCTCTCGCCGGAGGAGTGCCTGCCGCGGTCTATGGCTTCACGGAGGCGGTGAGCGGACAATTCGCCTCCAGGCTTGAGATCGACGAGGCGGACGTAGGCGGAATTGGAGGCACTCTGGCCGGCAACGCCCTGTCCATTGCGGCGATGAAGGCTACCCTTCAGAATGTACTGACTGAGGAGTTTTACCAGAAAGCCATTGCGTTGCAGGAGTGTTTTACACAAGGCGTTGAGACTGTTATTAAGGAATTCAATCTGCCATGGATCGTGAAGAGACTTGGCAACCGTTCCGAATATTGGTTTCGGCCAATTCCACCCAGGAATGGGGGTGAGGCCCATGCTGCGATGGACCCCGAACTCGACCGCTACATGCATCTTTTTGCCCTCAATCGCGGTATAGTATTGACACCCTTTCACAATATGGCTTTGATATCAGCCGATACGACGCAAGCCGATGTAGATGATCATACGAAGATCTTTCGGGAAGCCGTGATAAGTTTATTTGGATAATCTGGAATATGACTGAAGGTTTCTATCTCAGATTTTCAAATGCATCCTGCTATGAAGATGAGGGCAAGATCTATATTCGTCTGGCAGAACCCCGCGAGCGAGTTGCGGCTTTGTTACCTTTATTGTGTGAGCTAATCAGAAGCGCAACGAAACCAGATGGAGTTCAATCCTGCCCGATTTGTCACCGGACCCTGGAAGTGTCTTTTTCAAGATATCCTCGTATCTCAAAAACGATCACCATCGAAACTCACTGTACGACCTGCAACATCACCCTTCTGTTTGAATCAAATAAAATTCCCCCTTGGATTTCTGAGTATGGTTCCCTGCTTGAAAAAATGAGAAAAAGGGAAAGCTGAATTTTATGGAGCACAAAATGACCGAATACAAATCACAAGTCTGGCGTGTGAATGTACATGACCAAACTCTGGAACACGAGCCTGTGCCCGATGCATGGAGGCGCCTCGGCGGACGTGGACTGCTGGCGCGCATTCTTTTGGATGAAGTGGATGCCCGGTGCGATCCGCTTGGGCCGGAAAACAAACTCATCTTTGCTCCCGGTCTGCTGGTCGGGCACATGCTCTCCTCCACAGATCGAATCTCTGTTGGTGGAAAATCTCCGCTGACAGGAGGCATAAAGGAATCCAATGCCGGTGGGCGGACGGGCCTGCACATGACGCACGTGGGGATCCATGCATTGATCATTGAAGGTCAGCCGAAGGAAGATGGCTATTGGGTTTTGCATTTGTCATTGAACGGTGCCAAATGGGAGAGAGGAGATGACCTAGTTGGATTAGGAGTTTACGAAACCACTCCCAAATTAATTGCGAAATATGGAGATAAAGTTGCGATTGCCCTGATTGGCCCCGGTGGCGAAATGCGCATGAAAGCTGCAGGGATTCAAAATCTGGATAAAGATCGAGTCCCATCCCGGATTGCTGCCCG
>DATGYJ010000059.1:0-5020 GCA_035298105.1 Anaerolineales bacterium
ACCATCGGATCGTATGCGCTGGAACCCGAAAGCGAAGTTCAGGTTCCTGTTCACACAATATTCACGCCGTTCATGGCACGCACGAGTCGCTCCCGATCACGCACATCGCCAATGAAATAGCGCAGGGACGGATGATCGTACCCATGCATTTTCATTTCATGCTGCTTCAACTCATCCCGGCTGAAGATGATGATCTTCTTCGGCTGTTTTTCCTCCAGCGCGATTTTAGTAAACTTCTTGCCGAATGAGCCGGTACCACCGGTAATAAGAATGGTTTGGTCTTTCCAGTCCATGAATGCTCCTTGTGATTTCAAGCGGTGGTCGAGGAGACAGCGGAAAAGCATTGTCGTCTACTCGAGGACCAAGGTCTATTTGTTATTTTATGGCCTCAAACAAGCCCGAATCTTTTGAGATAAAGATCCGGCCTTTTTCCTGTAATTCCTTTTCCAAACTCTCTCGGAGATTGGCTAGCTCTTTTTCCGAGAGTTCTGTTACCCGAATACCAGAACGGATATAGGCCATGATGGGCTCAACCTCTGTGATCTGCAAATTATCTTCGTAACGTGATAAGGTAACTTGAGGGAAACAGAGTTTCAGTTGCGCGAGCCCGTTTTCAAGCGTAAAGGGATTCGCAAACGATTCCCAGACTTTGCTGACATGGACCTGTCGATACCAATCCATCATTTCCTTCATATGGTTTTCACCAACAGTGGTTGCGATCAATCGTCCTTTCGATTTCAAGACTCGTTTGATCTCTGCAATGGCTTTTGGACGATATGGAACGTGATAGAGCATATGGTTTGCAATTACCGCATCAAAAGTCGCATCTTCAAAGGGAATGGATTGTGCATCAATTTCCTTAAAATTGAATGCGCGCCCGGTCACCACCAGGTTGCGCCAGGCAGCATCCAGCATCCCTGCGGAAAGATCGCTGAGTGTGATATTCCATTCAGCCGGAATTCGATTTAGGTTTTCCCTCCACAAAAGGCCGTGACCGCAGCCCAATTCCAAAATTCTGGCATCCTCAGGTAATTTCGCCAGCGTGTCAAAGATCCATGCGAACCAGCCATATGAATTTGTGCTGAAACGGCGGTGGATTTCAACCCGCGCATCCAGATTACTGGAGTCACGATATTGATCGGTCTTCAGGTACTGCGGATCAGCAAACTTGGACATATCTCCAATCTCCAGTCTCTACTTTTTGATCACGATCAACGGGTACTGTCCATTTTCGCCGAAGAAACGCGGGAAACGTTCTTCGAGCCAGAAGATCAAACGCAAATACGCTTTCCCGCCGAATTGTGGGCGCACAAACCAGCGCATAAAGCGTGGGCTCAGACTGCGCCATGGAAAGATTTCAAATTTCAATATGCCGTTCAACTCTTTCTTCAACCAACGGGGCGTCATCTTCTCGACAAATGTGCCAGCCTGGTCTTCCTCATTGCTCCAGTTCTTTTTCTTTTTGGCAGAGCGCCCGCTCAGGAAACGGGCAATTCTGATCAGGGGTTCCGCCATGCGCATCAAAAATGGATTGTGCCAACCGTTAATGACCACAGCCGATTTGCCTATCTTTAAAACTCGATTCAATTCAAGATAAGCACGTTTGTGTTCGTGAAGCGGCAAATGATGGATTGTATGCATAGACACGATGCCATCAAACGCCCCAGGCTTGAATGGGAGGTTTGCAATATCCGCGACCACGAATAATCCCTTATCGCTGAGCCTGGTACGTGCTTCCCTCAATGCGGTAATGGAAATATCCGCACACAAGCGATAGCGATATCCTTCTGAGTACGTCAAATACTCGGGCCACTGCACGGGGCCCGAACCCGCATCGAGCAGAATATCCCCGCTGGGAGGGAGATATCTCTTCACACGCATGTGACATTTGTAGATATAGTCACGCGAAACAGGACGCAGGTCTTCGTAGCGGGCATTCTGATACAGCCCATCGCCGACCTGCGACCAGCCAATCTGATCGTAAAATTCGCGCACTTGTTGTTTGGTGTTATCCATCTCTGCTCCCCCCTCTCCTTTTAGGAGAGGGGCTGGGGGTGAGGTCTATTTCCACGTAAACGGTTCACCGACCAAAAACTTGAACGTATCTCCAAACTGCGCCATGCCCTCTTCACTCAACACTTTCTCAACGGGCCACACCTCAAGGTCATCCCAGAAGTTCATCAGGCGCCATGGAAACGGACGCGGATATTCAAAGAAGAAGCGGTAGGCATAATTCCATGCCTTGGCTACCTGCTCTTCGGTCAAACGCTGAGCCGGCAAATCGGATAGCATCTTTTCGAGCGTGGAAAAATATACGTCCCACGAGTCTGGGTCAATGGTGAAACCACGACCCCGGTAGTGTGTGTCGCCGCATGAAATAACAGGGATACCATTCATCACAGTCTCAACGCCCACAGTGGTCGTATAGGCCAATCCCAGGCTGGCAATCTCGATCAAGTCGTATGTATTCACATTATCCAGGGCGTTGATCAGATGGATATGGCTTGGCATCTCAGGGAGTGCTTCTCGGACAACCGTCCCCATGGATTTTGCCTGCGGGACAAGTTTCTCACCGGGATGGACACGGATCACCAACTGCACTTCAGGTCTATCTGCAAAAAACTGGACCGTGCGCGTGATCCATTCACTCATCGACTCGGCGAAGATGTTTCGTCCTAACGTAAGGCTGTCTCCCAAGACGTTTGCAGCCAGCAAAACGACGGGACGATCATCAAGTCCCAGCAGCTTACGGATCTGCTCCGCTCCCTGCGCAGAGACGTATTGCCACAATCGTTTGGATTTGCCCCAGACACGGGCGCCGCGGCGTGCATTCTCAAGATCGGCAAGGCGTTCATACATTTTATCGGTCATCGGTAATTTACAACGCGCTGCCACCAGGTAATCTGTATCCTGCCGCATGATGGACGTGTTCTGGGCGAGCCAGATCTGCTCACGCTGATCGTTGAACTCAAACGTCATCGCAGGGATCTTCAAATAGCGCGCGACGCGGAAGACAATTCCCATCTCCAGGATCAGGCCATTTGGGATCAGGACGACATCAGGCTTGCGGGTCTGCATCCACTCTAAGGCTGCACGGGCGGCAAAGGTATTCCGCCTGATACGCAAGTCATAGATCGTGCGATCTTTGGACGAGCCCATATCTACTTCTTCGCGCATCAAAGTATATTGCGCATCCCACAAAGAGACCTCTTCCACATCAGCTTTGAGGGCGGTTGGTAAAGCAGAGACAGGCTTTTGATCCAGAAGAGAGAGGTGCTGGACAAACGGAGACAGTGCGGAAAGAGCGTCGCGGGTATGCAAAGCACGCTGTCGTTGAGTCAGCTTATCCATTTCTTTGTGCCATTCAGAATAAGGGAGCATCATCAGCGTTACTTTATGTCCCAATCCAGCCAGCGCCAGGGAAATGTAAGCGGCTTGCTCGATCCAATAATGCAGCGTGGCGAAGAAGAGAATGTTTTTGCCCGGGTTTGCTTTTTGGATGAATGGCTCAACTTGTTCAACAGCATTCGGCAGCGATTTCCCCAAACGGGAAAGATTGTAGTGGTCTTTACGGACGCGGTTCTTCTGCCGGAGCGCATAATCGAGCTCAGCCGCCAGAGGTAATTCACCCAGGAAATTACGAAGAGAGGTTTTATTGAGCATAACTTGGATGTCAGGGCTGCAGTTGCACTGCAGGCAAACTAATCTATCTTCTCAATCTTCCAATCCAGGCGTGGGCGGATAGGACCCTGACGAACCTCGGGCCATTGTGTCCCAGGTGCGCCTGAAATATCGACATTGAAGGAAAGCGCGTTCTCATCCATAAAATAACGACGCACGCCGAATGAACTGGCATTCACACCCAGGGAATAGCGCCCTTCATTGAAAAAGTCAGCCGGAATTTCGCAACAGCTGACATAATGCCCGGCTTGCCGCGCACCGAATTGCTCGTATTGCCTGGCATCGTCGGTATCGAATGCAGTGAAGACAAATTCGCCGCGCATGGTGTTCAGATACATCCCCACGCGCAGACCTGTGACCGGCGCATCGAGTTGATATTCCCATTCCACGGTCACCGGTTCAGTCGAACGGACAGTATCAACAACCTTCCCGTTTTTGTCCCTCAGCCGCAAACGGATCGGCTTGAAGGGGGCGCTGGTAGTTGGAATTTCGTCTCTATCCCAGATACGCTCACCTGATTCTGCCTGACCCGAGGCGAGATAGAAATCCACTGCTTCCGGCGTAGCGGCGCGCTTGATCAATTGTCCCTTTTTGAGAACAATGGCTTCCTGTGTGAGACGCAGGATCGCAGACATATTGTGACTCACAAACAGGACCGTACGTCCCTGCTGGGCGACATCGTTCATTTTGCCAAGGCACTTGCGCTGGAATTCCGCATCACCGACAGCCAGAACTTCGTCCACAACCAGGATCTCGGGTTCGAGATGGGCAGCCACCGCGAATGCCAGCCGCAGGTACATACCTGACGAATATCGTTTTACGGGTGTATCAATGAACTGAGCGACTTCAGAGAACTCGACCATTTCATCGAACTTTTTATCGATCTCGGCGCGTTTCATTCCGAGGATGGCACCGTTCATGTAGATATTCTCACGGCCGGTGAGTTCTGGATGGAAACCGGTACCTACTTCGAGCAATGACCCAACCCGTCCACGCACAGTGACCGTGCCCTCCGTGGGTTCTGTCACTCGTGACAGGATCTTAAGTAAGGTGCTTTTGCCGGCGCCATTACGCCCGACGATGCCTAACACTTTGCCTTCCTCAAGATCGAAGGAAATATCCTTCAATGCCCAAATGAAGTTTTTACCATTTACCAGTTGACGACTGTTGGAATGTCCCGCCAGGGATTTGACATAACGGAGAGGCGCGGTGAGTGAATCCACAAACACATCCCGCAACATTCCATAGCGGAACTTGGTTTGCGCCGCCCCGATTTTATATCGTTTGCTTAAGTTCTTTACACTGATTGCAGTAGTCATATTTTTGGGATGTCATTGCG
>DATGYJ010000060.1:0-13525 GCA_035298105.1 Anaerolineales bacterium
TGAAACAACAATTGCTGTCTCTTTTCTTTGCAGCCATATTGGCGTCCTGCAATTCGCTTGCAGGTAATCCGCAGGTCACATCCCCGTCAGTTTCAACCACTGAGGTTGCAGAGAGTCCAAAACAAACACCTTCATCAGGCATTGAACCAACCTCGACTCTGAGCTTACCGGCGCACTTGTTCTCAAGCGATCAGCTGGGTCTCTGCTTCTCCTATCCTGAGGGATACACACAACTTCCCTACGAAGACACGGTGGAAATCATCGGTCCCGATCTTCCAGCCCCTGACCTGAGAGCGCTCTTCTGGCTTGAGAAAAGCGATGCCTATGATCGCACCGCCGAGGTGATTGCTGATCAGGACATGACAGCCGCAGCTGGCTTGAACGTTGGTCGTTCGTTTGTGACACTCGATGGCGAAGAGGCGGTGGTGCTGGATGGCATGCCGGGTCAGGACTTTCAGCGCAGGGTGTACGTCGTGCATGACCAGACGCTCTACGTCCTCGCGTTCATGCCAACTCGTTCGGAGAATCAGGCGGCAAGCGACCAGCTGGAGGCCCTGTACACTGCGGTAACGAGTTCGTGGGCATGGTCCCCCTGTTCAGCGAAGCAGTAGACACAAACCCCATCAGAATTCCCCCGATCAAAGAATCAAAAAGGAAAAGAATGTTCAGTCGCATATCAATACTGTTCATGTTTGTTCTCTTGTTATTGACCACAAGCTGTGGTGTGCCGGCAGCTGCATGGGTCGCCCCTGCAGATCTGTCTCCCACATCCACGAAAGTCCCTCCTCCATCAAACAGTGAATCTGTTCAACCTTCCGCCGCATCCGGCGATGAACAGGTATACCCTGCTTATTACATCCCTCTTGCGACGAAACCGGAGATTGCCCCTCAAACGATTAACGGCGCTACAGCGAGGATGGATTGGGTCTATGTGGATGAAAGCCGCGTTGCACTTCATTACACCATTTCAGGTTTGAATTGGCCCGACGGCGTGAGGCTGGACGCAACCTCCGTGCAGATTTCCAGCACAATGGCGGAGAACATGGGCGCCGGTGCCTATGGAGGGTCGAGCCTGCCCGTGGATCGAGGTGTGACAATGGGGAGCTTCGACCAATTGCTGATCGACGGCACATTAAATGCGGACGAACATCCGGATATCGCTCTGGAGGTGGATATCCCTGTTAACGGAACAACTGCAATGTACCCACCGGATCCAGGATCCGGACAACAACCGGCACCACAAGAGAATGTTTCCCTGCCGGATATTGGAACTTTTCACTTCGAGCTAACCGTTCCAGTCCACAAGGGAATCAGGTTTGAAAATATAGGGCAGACAGTTGCCGCCCATGAGATCTCAATGACCTTGCAGACACTGGTCTTGGACCCCTCACGTGCAGAGGCATTAATCTGTTTTCAAATGCCCTCTGCCAAAGATTGGGGGTTAACCGCTAGCATAATCACTATAGGCAACAGCGATTATCCCTATTCCGGTGGAGGATTGTTGCCTGGAAAAGAGGGTAAGGAATTTTCCTTGACCGATCCTGAACGCTGTGGCTCCATCGGGTTTGATATCCCCTACGACGAATCGGCAACGTCTGTCACACTGACCGTTCCGAAACTTATGGCTTCCGTCCCTGAATTGATCGATAAGGAACAGGTGAACACCGCCAACCAAAGGCTGGCAGAGAAAGGTATCGAATTCGACTATGTTCTCACAGATCATGGCGCGAATATCGAGATCCTCAAACGGCCGGAAGGTGCGACGAATATGGAGCTCTATCCTTTGATATGGGAAGCACTCGCAGATCAGTATGAGGGCCCATGGGTGTTTGAAGTTAAGATCAAACAGTAAAGGGCGCAGAAATGAAAATCAAGTTCAGCCTTGTATCCTGTCTGATTTTGACTTTCCTGACCGCTTGTCAATCCGTCACTCCTACACCTACCACATTAACCACAGCAGCAGTCCCAATTTCCAATGATATAGTAGTTTTATTCATGATAGGCGCGAGCGATGGCATGGATGACAAGTCAGCCTGCCTCGCTGCCAACGATATCTATCGCTTTGTCTTATATCAAGATGGCCGCCTGATCAAGTTTGATGGGTTTCAGTATGTAGCGACAAGAATCAGCCAGGCAGAAATGGACGACTTTCTATCAGCAATTGAGGCGACAGGTTTTTCTTCTTTAAGTGGAAATGGCGACCAATACATAAAGAACGCACCTCCGCCGTCATTCAGAGACACCTGGGGCGGTTCAGTCACAGTGAAAGAAACGGTGATACCAGTAACACCCGGTCAGTCAGCTTATTTGGTTGAACCTGTTACAAAGACTCTTGGGATGATAAAGAATTACAGACCAGCAAATTTACAACCCTACGCTCCTGAAAGCGTAAGCCTTTGGGTGTTCCTGGAGGAAAGCATTGACTTGGGACTCGGCAACCCCACACCTGAGCCTCCTGTTTTGAATTGGGCAGTCGACGAAATCAACCTGAATCACTTGCTCACTAATCTGGCTACCTCCAAACCCAAGGTCATTTCCGGCGAGACGTTATCCTTTCTGATGCGACAGGTCAAACACATTCCCGTCGTCCGTCGAGTGCAACAAAATAGACAAAATTATCTGGTCGTGGTTTGCCCGAATTTTGTTTGATGCCATAGAAATGGCACCCAACACGGCGTCTTGAAAAACAGCTCTGTTTCGCGTAAAACGAAAATGCACACTGTAAATCAGCAATTTAGTTCACGTGAAAAAGAAGTAGTAGAACTCCTCTTACAAGGCAAAAGCATCAAGCAAATTGCCCTGGTGCTCGGTATTTCTGAGCGTACCGCCGAATACCATTTGAAAAATGTTTACAAAAAACTTCAAGTAAATTCCAGAACAGCAGCGGTCTTACGATGAGGGAAATCCAGCAGGCCCATTTTCAGGGCTGCTGGTTACGCGGCACGCACCCCGGTTTCGAAAATAGTACCGACGGAAACCGAGAAAGTCATCATGCCGGAAGGAACCCCTGGCTTTATGTCCAATATGGAATGTAACGATGCGAGCTTCGTCATCAATGTAGAAGAGGCGGAGGGGCGAACGGTAGATCAAGTGGCCGACGCGGTGGCTGTGGATATGAATTGTAGCGATGAGCGCTACAATAGATCGTATCAGCAATCAGACTTCTGATGGAGACTAAACCATGACTATCCTCTTTGTATTGTTTGCTTTGTTTATGCTGGTTATTGTTTTCGGGGTCACGTATCTAATTAAAGGTCTGAAAACTGCTCTCATTACAACAGGAGTAGCGCTTATTGGTTTTTTGATTTTATACACAGGGATGATTTATCTTATCGTTAACTCAATGGATTAACTTGTACGCCATTACCTTCAAACAACATCTTTTAACCACATGAGTACAAATACGAAATCATTGGTTTCCCTTTCTATCCTTGTTCTTTGCACGGCATGCGTGCCGCAGGCTTTGCCAGTAGTTGAACCCTCTCCTACACTCATTACCACACAGACATCCCTCGCCCCAGCCAGGCCGGCTGCTAACTCCTCACCCACCCCCATGGCAACACCTACCCTGTTGCTTCCAATCCCGATCCCCATTTTTGATGTTGTCATTGATAATCTGGCAATCGGCTCACAGGGCCAGCTCTATGCCAGCGGTTATGGAAATGGTGTACAGCAGCTTCCACGACCTCAGCTTGCCCAATGGGACGGCGAAAAATGGATTGCATTGGATACCGGTTTTCAACCGGAAATGGATGCGCTCACCGTCGATCACGCGGGTCAGTTTTATGCAGAGTTTTTCACGGATTCCCAGCAGGGGTTATCGAATGCAATCATGAGGTGGGATGGTGCCAAGTGGGAAGATATCACGGGCAATTTTGGCACAGTGGTAGACCCACTCCAGGCTGGACGCGTGTCAAGCAATATTCCCGTGGTGGCTCTAGCAGTAGACGGAGAAGATAATCTCTATGCGGCGGGAAGTTTTTATTATCCAAGCGCAGACTATACCGCTGAGTTTCCCATGGGCTATGTGGCAAAGTGGGATCAGGAAACCTGGACCGTGCTGGGCAAGGGATTTGACAAGGTGTATATTTTTGCTTTGGCAGTGAGCCCAATCGGGGAGGTATACATAGCTGGTGAACAACCCCGAACGCCCGAAGGGAATTCGAGCTATGTTGCACGGTGGGATGGCGCAAGATGGGCACAGATCGACACGAGCAATATAAACACCAGTGGATTTCTAGCACTAGACAGTTCTGGTGGCTTGTACGTCAGCAGTCTAATGAGTGAACCGAGTGGAGCCATCGATTATTGGGACGGCACGGACTGGAAAACCATCACCGCCCAATTGGCGGGTGAAGCACCGGCCATACTTGACATGGCAGTCGATGCGAACGGTGATCTTTATATCGGTGGTTCCTTTGAATCGGTGAATGGTATCCCAGCACGATACATCGCGTATTGGAATGGTAGCTCCTGGCATGCCCTCGGAGAGGGGGTCAATAAGCAGGTGGATGCGCTCGCATTCGATCCAAGTGGAGAACTTTATGCGGTTGGACTTTTTACCGAGGCCGGAGGCCTACCCGCAAATCATGTGGCACAGTGGGATGGAAAGGCTTGGCACATGCCGGGTAGTAAGTGACCGGTCAGGCGTAAACCTGACCAACACCGACTCCAGCCAACGGGTTACTGGGCGCCACCGCCATGCGAACGAGTATTTGGCCGGGATTCGGTGAGGGAACAGGGATGGTCCCGACTATTGGCACTCCCCATTCTATTGAAGTAGAGCAACTCGCATCATTTTAGGGGTAGTCGCCTGCGTAACGCATTCCTTGGGTACTAGGCCTTCGCAGAAATGATCTCTGATGATGTTCCGTGTAAATTAGAACAAAGCCCGTGACACCGTACTGCGGAGACCTCCTCCGCCCTCTCCGCTCCTAGACACGCCCTTCGCTCTGCAAGAGTTCGTCTACTTATGTGCCCTTTCGGCAAAAGGGGGCAAGGAGGTCTGGAAAAGGGCCAAGAAAGTATCAAAAAACTCTCCCTAGCTTTGGCAGGAAGATCCGTTATAGATAGCCGAACAAGCATAAGAGGTAAATGAAGATCTTTGGCCAAGAGCCAAAACAGTCAGCTCTTGAGAGACATCCAGGGAGGGTGTCAGACCCAGAGAATTCATCCGCCGCAACTCCTTGCCAGCAGGCAGAAAGTTCGGATTGAGCAAGTGCGCTCGGCGCAAATCTTGCGCGGCACCATCCCAATCCTCCAGGTTTGCTTTTGCCATTCCGCGCCAGTAGTAAATCTCTTCCGTCGCCATCTTATCAATGTCAACAAGAGCAGAATTGGCGAGAGTAATTACATCGGGATACAAACCATTGTTGAATGGATCCGCATACGGACCTTCAAGAAAACGAAATAACCGCCAGTTATCCACCGGGCTAGCTTTGCGATGAGCCTGTTCTACATCCATCTGCGCAATCCGAGCATAGTGGCGAACCATATCCAAACTTCCATGTCCCAACAGGGTTTGGAGGGTGAAAACATCCCCACCTGAACGCAGGTAGGTGATGGCAAAGGTATGTCTGAACCGATGGGGATAAGCCTTCTTGACACCGGCCTTCGCCGCAATACTCTTGATCAAATGCCGCAAGGCATCTGGACTGAAGCCACGCTGCCGGCGAACGACAAACGGCGGCGCATTCGGGTCTTCCCCATCTTCCCGCTCAGCACGCGTGTCTCCGCCGAAACGGCGAGGCACGTACTCAGTTCTCATGTAGACCAAGTAGGAATTGATATCATGGTCAGTAAATTGGCTGACCTTCTTATCCTCCGCATAATCAGCCCACTGTTCCAAGATTCGCTGATAGGAAGCAACAGAACGTTGCGAAAGCCCCTCGGCCGTTTTAAAATTCAAAAAACCGATGATCGCTTTTCTGAGCGGCAGCGAGTTTGAAGGACTGCGGTTGGTATTCGAGTTATACGGACTACGGTTCATACAAAAACCTCCAGTTTCGGAATTTTTGTGAACCAGCGTCCTTCGGGCTTAAACAAAAACCATAGCTTTCAGAGCTATGGTTCGTAAAAAAGTAGCGGGGGCAGGACTTGAACCTGCGACCTTCGGGTTATGAGCCCGACGAGCTGCCACTGCTCCACCCCGCATCGCTTAGTTGAGCCCGCCGATAGTACCATACCTGTAATGCAAAGTCAAGTTTAGCCTGGTAATCTCATTAGCCTTTCTTAAATTAATGTGAGACAGGAGTCCCGAACCGCCAGGCTCGCGAAGATCGCCAAGAAACCCTTAAAGCTTTGCGAGCTTCGCGGTTCGTTGAGCAGAGAATCATCAGTCCTGGTCGATTTTGAGAAAGCCATAGTTATTCCCGTGTTATTGTGTTATTGAAGTTCAGCCAAAGAATGCTTAGCCACGGATTTCACGAATTCTCATGGAAGAACAAAAAAATATATCAGCGGAAATCTGTGTAATCCGTGGCAAGTATGGCGAATGTCCGAACTCTTGTTCGAAGGTCAGGAGAGTGTTAATCTTACTGATATTTGAAGAATTAATTTCCGTTCTCAATGTCGTCCCTAGCACCACCCGTGATTTGCTAGGCAAATCAGGCAGGTGTGCGAGGAGGACGTTCTTCCCGACGACTGGGCAGCGTCCTGTAAGGAAGCAATCTCCTGGCCCAAAATACCCGTGAACTTGCTTGAAATAGGAGACACTGGCACCGGCACCCAGTGCCGGTGCCGGGGACGACATGGATGCGACGGAAAATATTGATTCAAAATTCAGTAGGTAATAGTTCATTGGTATATAGTGCATAATATTCATCTTGAAATTATTTTCAGTTTGTAGTTTAATCGGCGCTACCTTACAGAGCGCCGCGTGATTTCCTCATGTTCGATTAGAGCTCCGGCTTACACATTCAAGCACATAGCTGATGGTTTCGAAAGACAAGCGCCGAAAATTTCAATGCCCTTGCAAGTCGAAGATCCCGCGCTGCGGGGAAAAGTTTTGTTAAGATTTAAGGTATAATGATTTTACAGCGGCAACATCGGTACATCGCAATCGTCTTTGGGTTTATCTTTATACAATGAAAAAAGCTATGCTTTTGGTGATCGAAGGAAGACATGCAGAAATCCCTTCTTTTGCGACAGACTTGCAAAAGAAGGGATTTGATGTTGTTTCGGCTCAAAACGGAAGTGAAGCCATTTCAAAGTTAAAACAAACCAACCCAAGCCTCGTGGTTGTAAACGCTCCTTCGTTGAGAAGCACCGGCATTCGCATCTGTCTTGCCCTTCGCAAAAGAGATGCAAAAATCCCAATCATATTAATTGTGGAAACCGAAAGACCCATCGACAAAGATCTGGCCGACTCCATTTTGATATTGCCGTTCACTGCGCAGAAACTTGTCAATCGCGTCAAAGCATTGATGCCCGGCGATGGGAATAATGTTGTGAGTGTAGGTCCCATTCGCCTGGATCTTGAAAATCGACGTGTGCGCAGTTTGGGCAGGAACACCAAGCTCACGCCAAGATTGATCACCTTGCTGCAGATCCTGATGGATAAGCATGGTGAAGTCGTGGAGCGCGAGGCTCTCTTTAAGAAAGTTTGGGAAACAAACTATACCGGCGACACGCGCACCCTGGATGTTCACATTTCATGGCTGCGACGCGCCATCGAGCTTGACCCCGATAACCCCAGATTCCTGAAAACCATTCGCGGCGTTGGATATCGCTTAGATGTTTAGCTGATACTGCTCGCCTTTGGCAGTCACAAGTCGGACGCTGATATTGCTTCCGGCTTTTATTTTTAATTCACAAGGAATATTTCCTCTTCGAGTAGGGCGCTTTGCCTGTGCCGCACTCTTGAATGTGATCCCGTCCCAATCTGGATCCACTTCCCAGTAATCGAGAGTCAGATGCGTTTCAAGAGAGATAAGATCTTTTGACAGATGCACTTTCGTTGATTTGGATGCAGGCGAAACGGGAATCGAAAAATCGGCATCACGTTCCAGAGTGAACGGCGCCTGCGAAACGGTCAACCGGCTGCGGGTGGTATGAAGCGCGCGAAAGGTTGCATCACAGGCAATAAAGCTGCGTCCACGCTGCGCGGCGACAAAGGGCGCAGTTCCCGATCCGCAGAAAAAATCTGCAACCACATCTCCAGGATTTGACGAGGCCAGAATCATTCGCTCAAGCAAAGCGATGGGCTTTTGAGTTGGATAGCCTGTGCGTTCATTATGCAAGCGAGCTATGACAGGAAAATACCACCAGTCCTCAGGGACTTTGCCTCGTTTCAGGTCGGGCACCTTGCCAAAACCCGCCTTGGCGGATGAATTAAATGTCTTGACCGTATTTTGGTGATAAGGCTCACGGACCTGATCGACATTGAAGGTGTAATCTTCACTCTTGACATATGCCAAAATAGTATCGTGTTTGCGGTTGAAGGCACTCCGGATCGGAGAGGGGCCGTGATACGCCCAGATAATTTCATTGAGGAAATGATCCGCACCAAAAATCTCATCCAGCAGAATGCGGGCATATGCGTCGGCATGCCAATCGAGGTGGAGATAAAGTGTGCCATTGGGCGCGAGCAATTGATACATCAGTGCCAAACGTTCATAAAGGAACCCCAGATAAGCATCCAGGTTATCCCAATGATCATGATAGCCTTCTGCCAGTTCCCATTCGCCGGGCTTACGAGAATCCTCACCACGCCCAATGCGCGCAGAATACTTGCGATTTGTGAAGAACGGCGGATCGGCATAAATCAGGTTGATGCGCCCCTCACATTCGGGCAGGAGGGCCGTCATTACGGCCAGGTTATCCCCCAAAATTAAGCGGCTCGCAGGCTGAATGTCCGGATATCCATACCCATTGGGATAAACGATCGAATCTTTAATGAGAGAACTGGCGCCATGACTCTGCGCAACTTTTTTTCCCGGCCAGGTTAGTTCAGGCATGTTTAGTAATGGACTTGGACAAGCGTGCCATAGCCACGATTCGTGGCCTTGCCAATCTGATGTTTCGGCAGCGCCCAACGGAATAGCCATTTGGCTTCCTCTGTACGCATATTGATACATCCGTGGCTCATCGGCACGCCAAAGTTGTCATGCCAGTACGTGCCGTGGAACGCATGTCCCTGGGCGGTGAAGAAAGACGTCCAGGGCACGCCGGGGAGTTCGTAATCATCGGCGTCTGCAAAGAGGTTGCCATTGCCCATATGTTTGGCTGGATCTTTTTCAAGAATATGAAAATCATCTCCCTGCGGGGTTTTGGTCGAGAGTCCACCTTTCCCGCGCGGACCGTTCGGGATGCCGGAAGAGATAGTCGTTTTGAGTACCTGCTTGTCATTCTCATAAGCGGTCAAGGTCTGCATGGTCAGATCGACTTCAATACGCTTTTTCTCCAGCGGGACATCGGGAGAAATGGGCATCAATTCCTCGAATGGAATGGGGCGTACATGCAGGGGGTTGATATGATATGAACCCGCCAGATCATCAAAGACGCGATACCAGGGCTCACCCAGCGGTCCTGGCTCAATGGCCTCGACCAAATGGTTGGATTGATAATATAGACGGAAACCAAGTTTTTGCCACCCATAAGCCTTACTGGTTCGCCAGGGCTCGGTAAACGGAACCGTGACCTCGACCAGGCGGCGCATGCCTTCGTCCACATTAAGGGACTTCAGGGGCTCATTGAGAAGTACTTTGACGCGCTGTAAATGGGAGCGATGGACGTAACCGCCCCACACCCGGTACCAGACCGGGTTATGCGCCGGTTCATCGACAGTCACTTCACCGTAAATGTGGAGTAACTCATCGCGATCCCAGGTGGAGACGATCGAGCTTTTATCGGTAGGCCGGCTGTATATACTGACCGACTTTGTCGCTACACGCACAAGCTCGCTGTCATCAAAACTAGTGAAATTATGCAGGGCTGGCGAAAATGCCAGGCTTCCAAGACCCAGCCCGCCAAGCTTTAGAAAATCACGTCGAGACAGAACAGACATAGTGGGAAGATTGTAATCGAAAATAGTATTTTTTACCGCTCCACAGGATGGGCCGACATGGCTTTCTCAAATTAATATTAGACCAGTGTTTTGAACCGCTAAGCTCGCAAAGAGCGCCAAGGAGCCCATAAGGCTTCGCGCTCTCCCTGGCACCGTACGCCACTGCGAAGCGTCCCCGAAGCGTAGCGGAGTGGGAGGACAGGTGTCGCGGTTCGTTGAGCAGACCGTGTCCTCCGCGTAATCCCTGTACAAAAAGAGGGCTTCGTCAGGCAATGCGGATCGTCCAGAAGAATCGGTAAAAATCCGTGCAAATTCGTGGCTAAGAATTTCCGGCTTGTCAGTGATCCCGCCAGAAACAGGAGAGCCATAGTAGAGAACCGTCTGCCTGAACTTGCTCTTCTCATCCCTGCCGCTACTCAAATGGAAAGCAAGGAGAAGAGCGAAAGACCCCCGAGAGAGGACTAGAGGATCAGTACAGGATGAGTACAGGATTAGTACAGGATTGTCTGGGAAATCAGAGAAAATCGGGAGAGAATGCCAATTTGATGCCCCTCAATGCATTCATAAGAGTAGACGTACGGATGATTTCATCAGTTCCCGTCTCAGATCATCACCTCAATTTCGCTGATGCTTGGAGGGATTGCCACACCCCCTGGCAGAGCCGAGCGGGAGGGAATCTCGAGAATCCAGGGCTGGATTTGTCAATCCAGCGGAGCTGAGGTAACGAAAAAACGCAGCTTTGACCCTGGGATAGCACTCTCCCCCGCCGATTCGGCCTGGCTAACTTCAATTGCAAAAGTGCTCCCTGCGCCGAGGACGGCGCAGGATTTGCTGCCATCCACACGCTTAGCGGACTGCGCAAAGAGCGGCGTATGCGGGTTTTGCACCGGAAACCGCTAACTTAAATTTATTAAAGCAACTACCCTCCATCATCTGGAGGGTAGTTGTTAATCGGTTCAATTGTCGGCTTAGGATTCGACTGCCTCAGGCAGCATCCCCTGAAGTTTGATCTCGAGCGCCATCGTATGGGCGCAGCGTTGGTGGGTCATGAAAAATTCGCAATCGCAGGTAAATGTTCCATTATCAAAAGTCACATGGTGGTTATTGTTGTCGCCATGAAAATTAACCTCAAACTTGTTGAATAGAAATCGATTTTGCTCTTCAGCATAACGTTTCGCCTTTTCTCTTTTTCCGATCATTCCATAGTCCATTGATTAATCTCCTTTCGGTATAGGAAAATAAAAAGCACGCGAAGACGCGCGTGCTTATCGGCTAAAGGATTACTCTCTTGTAGGTATCTACTCGCATAGAACGTGTACCTCAATAAATTCAGTATATGCCCAATCAAAGTGCAAGTCAACACCTAAATAGGCCTTCCGGCCGAATCGTACAGCAATCGTAAGGTTCTCTTAATCGGCCGGTGCACCGGCGGGCAGATGTTCATCACCGTTGTAAGCGAGCAGCAGCGGCCATTTGCGGATAATCAGCCACATACCGACTATGCAACCGATCCCACCACTGATAATCGCAAACGGCGCTCCAAACAATTGCGCCACCACGCCCGCTTCGACCTCTCCCAGTTGCGGACCGCCCTGGAAGAAAATTTGGTTGACGCTCGTCATCCGTCCCCGAATATGGTCGGGAGTCTGCAATTGCCGGATAGTGTTGCGGATAATCGTACTGACCGAATCAGCCGCGCCCGTTACTGCCAGGGCGAACCACGCCAGGATCAGGGACCGGCTGACGCCAAAAATGACGGTCGCGGCGCCGAAAATGACGACAGACCCCAAAAAGAGCTGACCTTGCCGCCGAATTTCCGGGAGCTGCGAAACGACCAGCGCGGCAATCACCGCACCCACCGATTGGGAGGCGGAGAGCCAGCCATACTGCACCACACCGACATGTAAAACATCGCGCGCAATGATGGGCATCAACGTATTCGCAGAGGCAAAAAATGTTGCGACAAAATCCAGCAGCATGGTGGAGAGAATGACAGGTTTGTTGACAATAAAATGAATCCCCTCCTGGATGGAATTCCAGCTGACGCCGGCAACCCGATCGGTTTTCGTTTGCGGAACGGGGCCAATCAGGATCAATGCCAGGATGACTGCCAGATAGGAAATGGCATTGACGTAATAAACTGCTTCTTGTCCGCCGAACGCGATCACAAAGCCCGTCAGCGCAGGACCCAGGATCGAGCCGGTTTGCCAGGCAATGGAGGTCATGCTGAAGGCATTAGGCAGGTCTTTTGCCGGGACCAAATTTGGGACAAGAGCCTGACGCGCCGGTCCATCAAAAGCAATGGCAATCGCTTGAAGCGCCGTCAAGGCGTAGATCAGCCAAATCGTAATTTGACCAAATTGGGTCAGTAACCCCAAAGCGAAAGCCAGGAGGGCGGCAACTGATTGCGTGACAAATAGAATTTTCCGGCGGTCAAATGAATCGGCAATGACGCCGCCGACCAGTGAAAAAATAATAATTGGCAGAATGCGTGCCAGCCCTACCCCGCCCAGAGCAATCGGCTTATCTGTGAGGGTCCGAATATGCCAGAGCAGCGCCCAAATCTGCATTTGCGTCCCTGCAATCGAAAGCAGCTGACCGAGCCAGAGATAAAAAAAGCGACGATTTTTTAATGAAGGTGGAACACGAATCATAGATATACCTTTATATGCTTACAGCACAAAACAGAAGGCATGATCGCCTTCTGTTTGTTTTGTGAACACTCTTTATGTTCCCCAGTCCCTTAGATAGAGAAAGTCATACCCGATGGTACGATTACTCAATTTTGCAATAGGCGGCATCATCCGCTTAAACTGATTACGCCGGACACGGGCGATCACGGCGTTTACAAATTTCTCGTCGAATCCTTCTTCAACACATTCCTGGGCGTTATAACGCTGATCCACAATTAAGAACAGAAGTTTGTCCACTTCTTCATAAGTGAAACCCAATTCGCCTTCATCGGTCTGCCCCACCCATAGATCAGCAGAGGGAGGCTTGTCGATAATCACGTCCGGGATCGCAAGGGCCCGTGCGAGCTGCCGGACCTGCGTTTTATATAAGTCGCCCAGCGGGTTCAGGGCTGAGGCCATGTCGCCCCACATGGTGGTGTAACCCAAAAGGATTTCGGTTTTATTGCTGGTACCGATCGGCAAACTCTTGAACACTTCTGACTGGTCATACATGGCGATCATACGGACGCGCGCCATAATGTTACCCTTGCGCTTTTCGGACATTTTGGGATCATGCTCGATGAGCGGGTCGACCATGTCCGATATATCGAGCGTCTCACTCGGCATTTGAAACTGGTCGATCAGCAGTTGGGCATGTTCGAGCGAATTCGGCGAAGACGTCCGATATGGCAAACGCAAAGCCAGCACATTTTCAGAACCTAAGGCTTCCACGGCCAGTGCACAGGAGAGCGCTGAATCCAAACCACCCGATAGGTTGATGATCGCACGCGTGAAGCCCATACGATTGACTTCACTCTTGATAAAACCTGTAAGAATTTGACGGGCA
>DATGYJ010000061.1:0-29777 GCA_035298105.1 Anaerolineales bacterium
CCGCAAGGAAACTGCACTTGAGGAGCAGCAAGCGGAAAAGTGGAAAATTGAAGGAGCGATCGATGCCAAAGCCCCCAAGAATCAGGGCATGGTATTTCTATTTACAGGCTACATGATCAGCAATCCTCAAAAGAGGGAGAATCAATTCCCTCCCGAAAAGGAAAGCGAAATTAAAGAAGCCATCCATGCCATTCTCGATAAGTATGATGCAGGTCCAGATGACCTGGCCGTTACCACAGGTATGGATGCGGGCAGCGAAATTCTCTTTGTCGAGAGCTGTGCTGAACGGGGCGTTCCGGTTCAGGCTTACTTCCCCGTGCCTGAAGCGCCGTATGTGCGTGATTTCGTCAGCCCGGGCGGTGACCAATGGGTGGAGCGCTTCTACAGAATGCGTAACCATCATTTGGTAGATGAATTCTACCAGCCAGACTGTGTCGGCTTACCGAAAGAAGGCGATAACATCCATGAACGCAACAATCGCTGGGCTTTATACTCCGCATTGGCGCGTGGCATTGACAAAGTGCGTCTCATTGCCCTGTGGGATGGGAAAGGGGAAATCGCAAGGGACCTGGATGCACGCCTGGTCAAGCACATGGTGGATCTTATGCGTGACACCGGTGGCATGGTGGAGCAAATCAACCCGGTTAAGTTATCCCGCATACTGAGAGCAGACCTTCCCCTAGAAGCCGAACCAATCCTGGCCGAACCGATTAAAGATACTCCGGCTCCCAATGGGAAATCCCTCAAGAAGCCGGCTGCGCGCAAGAAAAAGTAGATTGAGAATAGGTGAGATAGTTAATAAATAAGATGCCCGTCGATCATTCGGCGGGCGTCATGACTTCAAGGATCTTCTCCTTCGGATAAGGCCAAATTTCACCTTTAATCCCCTTGGCGAGATAGAAATCCCCTGCCCTGACCGTTTCGCCTCCCTCCAAACTGAGGACTGTCACTTCACGATCGGCGTCACCGGTAATATCCGTGAGGGGAACTAAAAGCGTGATCGCCTTTTTTACACAATAACCGGGACGAATCAGCACATAACTTTCCTCAAAGATCACAGGGTCAACGGGCCAATAATCATCCGGGCTGTCAACTTCACTGATCAGAAAGTCTCCCTTCCGTGCGGTCAGTTGCGTACCCCAGGGCGTATTGATCTCCATGGTTTGAGGATCATTGGGGCCAGGGAAAAAAGGAACCACGCGCCGTTCCACTTTGCTTCGATAGGGCTTGAAATCCAGCCTCTCTAAAATTGGGTCGCTGGATGTAATCAGGAGTGGCTCACTGATAATCTTCATTATTGGCATTCTACCATAACGGCAATCGACGAGCGGTGCGGGTTAGACCTGCCTTGTAAAGCGAGATAACGTATGCTATAAAAGGCACACTGTATTCTTTTGTGAATTACTTTGGAGGTATTGAGAGGTCTGGATATGAGACCATCGTTTAATCGTATTGCGACAATCTTCCTTCTGCTGACAAGCCTGATGCTGGCTTGCTCCATCACTACCCCAAGTTTATCTTCCCCCGAACCTCAATATCACTTCGATGACTTGCCGGGCAAGGCGAATGAGAGCTCGGCGATCTCCGAATATCGCGCCATCTCAGCCTGGGATAAGGCTGACATCAACTATGCCTTTGCGAATGGAACCGATCAGCTTCCTGGAGATACAGAGCGCAACCTGATCAAGGGCGCATTTGATTTATGGGCAGCACAGACGCCGCTGACCTTTACAGAGGTATCCGATAGTTCTCAGGCAGACATCGTCGTTGGCTGGTACACGGGAGATCACGGCGACGGCGATCCATTCGATGGGCCGGGTGATGTACTCGCACATGCCTCTTCTCCGAACCCTTATGATAAGAGCCAGGTCTTCCTGCATTTCGATGACGACGAGCACTGGGTGGATAGCAACACACAAGATGTTGATCTGCTCACGGTTGCCGCGCATGAGATCGGTCACACACTTGGGTTGGCACATAGCGGTGATCCCAATGCGCTGATGTTCCCCAGCTACAGCGGCCCCCATCGTTCTCTCAGCTCCGACGATATCGCCGGCATACAATCCATTTACGGGCTGGCGAGTGCGCCGGCACCAGCACCGGAAGTGCCGCCGCAAGGTGCAACACCACCTCCCAGCGCAGGCCCGGACACAGACGGAGATGGAATCTCGGATGATGATGAAATCCTGGTCACAGGCACCGATCCAAATCAGCCGGATAGTGATAGCGATGGCCTGGTCGATGGGGTAGAAGTTGCCAATCGCATGAATCCGCTTGACCCCGATATGGACAAGGATGGCGTGAATGACGGTCAGGAAGTGGACCAGGGCACAGATCCGTTCTTCCCCGAGCAACCGGATCTACCGGCCGATCTTGAAAATCAGGTGAGCGATTTTCTGACGCGTGCTATTCAATTGCAGATTGAAGCCTATCAAAAGGGAGACCCATCGATCGCTTCTCCTATCATGACCGGACCCATGCTGGAAAATCTAGCTGCCGATATTGACTCCCTCAACCAGCAAGGTCTCGTTTCAATCTCTGATATAGACTACTATCAGAGTTATATCAATGATATTCGGGCGATTGACAACGCGCATCTCGAGGTGGATACTTGCGAAGTCTGGACGACAACTACATACCGGCAGTCAGATGGCCAGCCGGTTGCGAGTGACGGTCCTAAACTGCTGCCGCAAACGATCACGATCGAACAATCGAATGGGAACTGGTTCATCACCAACGTGGATTTCTTCGAGGCGCCTGCGTTTTGTAGTTAATTGAATATCAATCATCCTCTGTTCTGAACTGCCGGACGAACCTCTCATTCCATGAGCAAACTCCTTTCGGTGATCGGTGCAAGTGGTGTTGGAAAGACAGCCCTTGTCCACGCGCTTGCGAAAGCCTACCCCTTCGAAACAGCCTATGAACAGCACGCCGAACGTCCTTTTCAGGCACTCTTCGAAAAGGATGTACGGTACGCGCTGGCAAATCAGATTGATTACCTGCTCTTGCGCGCCGCACAGGAAAAGAGTTTACGTGCCTCGTCAAAAATTGGCTTACTGGACGGCGGGCTTGACCTGGACTTTCATGGTTTCACGCGTCTCTTTCACAGCCGCTGCCTGCTCAGTGACCTGGAATTTGATCTGTGCCGGAGGGTCTACAACTTCATCCGAGAGACGTTGCCCCAACCCGAACTCATTATCCGCCTGCAGGCGGATGAAATAACGGTCACCAACCGTCTTTCCGCGCGTGACCGGATCAACATCGCACGTGCCGAAGACACTGCCCTGTTTAATTCCTTTTTGGACAAATGGCTTGCATCGGTCCCCTCCGATCAAATCCTGGAACTGGATGTTACCCATGAAACTTTGGATTATGTGCGCAGTGTAAATATTATCTTAGATAGAATCCGCACCCCTGTGGTCAAATAAGGAGGACCCCAAGATGAAGAGAAGTGCAGCACTGAATTTTATTTACATATTCATCATCCTGTTCGGAACAGCTTGTATCCCTGCAGGACCTGACTTGAACGCAACTGCAACCCAGGGTGCTCTCAATACCTTTGCAACCCAAACAGCACTGGCCTTTGCCACGGCCTCCATTCCGCCCCCTACTGCTACGCTTGCACCTGAGTCAACCCCCACGGAAGCAGCTTCGCCAACCCCGACCCAGTCATCTCAATCTCAGTTGCAATTCATTGCCTACATCCAGAATGGACAATTGCTCGTAACAGATGTAACCAATGGCACACAAGGCGGCACAACTCAATATACAGTGACAGGTGAAAGCGCTCAGGTCTCAGATCCCGTCTGGTCGCCCTCTGGAGAATTTGTGGCGTTTGTATCTATCGTCAAAGGCGATCCGCATGTGTTTTATATCTTTGCCCTCGGACAGAGTTCGCCCACCGACCTGGGACCAGGCAGCTCCCCTGCCTGGTCGCCGGATAGCAAATCTCTGGCCTTCATAGGCGGCATGTATCCGGATGATAACATCTGGATCACGACGATCGACAATCCCACCCCACGTCAGCTTACATTCGAGAGCAACCATGCCTGGGGACGTCCGGTTTTCACGCCCGATGGTCAATCGCTGGTAGTAGCCGGAGCAGACCGTAACAACATAGGCGCACAGGGCAACACGAATTTCACCCTGGAATCTTTGGCATTGGATGGCAGCGGCACACGGACTCCTCTGCCAGGCGCAACGCCCTATGAAGGAGGGCGATTGCCTTACGATTTGCGCTTCTCACCTGATGGTATGAAACTGGCATTCTCTACATCCTTCCATCTAAGTGCCTGTGCCTCACCCGGCGCATACTATGTGAGCAACACGGACGGCGGCAACCGTCAGGAGTTGGTTAGCCCCTCCTTGAAAGCCGCCATTGATCCGGACAGGGAACACTACCTCGTGGGGCTAAGCTATGCCTGGAGCACAGACAGCACCGGATTGATCGCCCTTGGAAACGTTATAGATTGCGATATGAACAGTCCGACGAACGGGCAGATTTTGGCCGGACCACAGATGTCAATGATCGGTTTAGATGGAAGCGAGCGGACGATCATCCCTGGCTTCTTCTATGGGATCAGCCTGGATCGCGCCGGGACGCTGATCGCAGCCGCGCATTACAAGGACGGCTTTCAGGATCTGAATCCCAATATAGAAATTTATTCAGTGCAGACTGGGCAACTGGTCCTGTCTTTGGGGCCAGGAAACGACCCACAATTTCAACCTTGATGTAGCTGGTCTTCTTCACTATTCATCAGTTTGTCCACTTTTATTGTCCTGAGTGCCATTCGAATTGCGCTCAGCACAATTTCATTTTCTCCAGGAGAAATCGTGATTGATTTTCAAAGGTTACTTTTAGCACTTGTGCCTGATGACAGATAAGTTATACAACTTAATTAGACAACTTCCGATTCGCGTGGGTACCTCACAATATTGATCTCTATGGGGAAAATTCACCTAAATATTAGGAAAGCGCTGTGCGCAAGCTACATATCTGAGGTCGGCCACCGCATTTTGCAGGTGTGATTTGGGCTTGAAAGGAGTCCATTCTATGAATGACAAGTTGAGCGTTTCCCGTTTGCAGAGGAGTTTACAACTCTGGTTCATTGCTGCCTTGGTTGCCATGCTCACGATAAGCAGCGCCCCCGTCCAAAGCGCTCATGCTGTAGCGACTTCAAAGTCTGATCTTGCAGCCAATATTCTTTCAATTCCCAAACATGTCAAGGCTTGTCAAACCTTCGAAGGGACCTTCTCTGTAACAAACCTGGGACCGGACCCCGCCTCCCATCTAAATATCATGATCTTACTTCCTGATCCGTTTAGTCTGGTCGGCTCGCTGGGAGCACCTGACTCACTGGCAGTGGGAGAGACAGTAACCTTTTCGGCGGTCATCAAGGCCGTAGCCTTTGTGCCAGGTGAACCTCGTCTGACATGGATCGGAGTAGATGCGGTATCAGACCCATTTCCGGATACCAGCACTGACCCTAATCCGGAAAACAACTCTGTATTCCGGCAAATCAGGCTGATCTCAAAGCCAGTCCTGAGCTGTCCTTAGTCAATTCATGAGGAGGGGGGCCATTATTGATAAAAACCAGGATAGGACCGCAGTCGCCAGCAGATGAAAGATGCACAGGTCGTTGCTTTTTATCAGCGGAGGATAGCGATCGATCCCTATCTCCTTCTCGCTAATTTCGACAATTGAGGAAATCTGGCGGTGCATTCATGCCCTGGAGAAGTGATTTTTGTCAGTTGTAAAAATCCGGCTTGGGTATGAAAATCTTTGCCGGTGAACAATAGGTAGTTCCTTGTCCTTCCCTCAGCGAACACTTCTCCTCATCACAGCTTCCTCTCCAGAGATCCGGAAGGTACGGCAGGCGCGTGTCTTGAATTTTCAGCAGATCACCATGCCTTACCTGGCCGCTTTTGTACCGTCCCCTTGGAAGGTAGTTCATGTTGACGAAGCGGTCTCACCAGTTGATCTGACCCTGAAAGTGGATTTGGTGGGGATCACATTTCACACACCCAGTGCTTCCCACGCCTATGATTTAGCTGTGCAATTTCGGAGACGAGGGATTCCGGTAGTGTTGGGCGGACCCCATGTAACATTGATGCCCGACGAAGCGCAAGCCTATGCGGATGTGATTTTTGTAGGGGAAGCCGAAACAACCTGGCCTCAATTCCTGAAGGATTTCGAAACCGGAGGATATGCATGCCGTTATAGTTCAAGTCTCCTACCAACTTTAACAGAGGCGCCCATGGCAAGGAAAGAGTTATACCGCCGCCGTGACTATACAGCTGGCAGGCTGTTTGCGACGCGGGGCTGCGCCTACGGGTGTGATTTTTGTACATTAGCTGTGATGTATCAGCGTAAAGTTCGTCAGCGTTCTGTGACCACAGTAGCAGCAGAGTATGCCTCTTTTCGAGGGAAAGTGATTATCTTCTGGGATCACAATTTGGCAAGCGACCGGGAATATGCCAAGGAATTGTTTCGGGCCATTGAACCTTACAAGAAATGGTGGAGCAGCCAGGCGAGCATCCAGGCCGGAGAGGATGAAGAGTTTTTGGAACTGGCCGCACGCAGCGGCTGTAAACAATTATTCATTGGTTTAGAATCCGTTTCGCAAGCCAGTATGAATGAGGTCCATAAGGGGTTTAATCGAGTGGAGAGCTACGCCAGGATCATCGAACGAATCCATTCCTATGGGATTGCGGTGCAGGCAGGCATTGTGTTCGGGTTTGATCACGATACCGAAACGATTTTTGATGAGACACTGGATTTTTTAGAGGCCGTAGGAGTGCAAAATGCGACGTTCAATATCCTGACGCCGTATCCGGGGACACGGCTGTATCAGCGCTTAGAGGCAGAGGGGCGGATTTTGACGCGCGACTGGAGCGAATATAATGGTCGCGATCATGTCGTTTTTCAGCCCCGGCATATGAGCCCTGAGACTTTACTGCAAGGATATAAACATGCCAACCGGCGGTTTTATTCCGGTAGAAGCATCTATCAGCGCTTATCCCACTCCTCGGTGGGGCTGTGGTGGACTTTGCCACTAAATCTGGCTTATCTGCTGGCACTTCAGTGTCATGATCGATAGCTGTCATTCGTAACTTGCCAGGAGTCAACACATGCAAAAGTTCTTTGCCGTTTTACGCAACGATCGATCAACGCTCGATCTGCTCGCTCTCGCCGCGATCAAATTGCTGGTCCATTTACTTACCAGCCAGCGCTATGGATATTTTCGGGATGAGTTTTACTATATCGCCGCCAGCAAACGTTTGGCCTTCGGCTATGTTGACTTCCCACCGTTCATCGCTGTTCTAACGCGCCTTGTCCGTGTGACCCTGGGTGAATCCCTGCTGGCTTTACACCTGCTGCCTGCCTTAGCTGGGGCTGTGCTGGTCTTCCTGACCGGACTGATGGCACGTCAATTGGGAGCCAACCGGTTCGGACAGACACTCGCGGCGCTGACGGCCTTGATCGCGCCACAGTTCTTGGGTGTCAACTCCCTTCTGACGGTGGATGCCTTCGATGTCCTCTTTTGGGGATTGGCGATCTATGTGCTGATCCTGATTCTCAAGTACGAGGATCCGAAGGTCTGGTTATGGTTTGGGCTGGTCGTGGGCCTCGGTCTGACGAACAAAATCAGCCTGTTGTATTTCAGTCTCGCGCTGGTGATCGGGCTGGTGTTGACACCTCAGCGCAAATATTTCCGCAGTCTCTGGCTGTATCTGGGCGGGGCGATCGCTCTGGCCTTTTTGGTCCCCTACCTGATTTGGAATGCTGCCAATGGCTGGCCGACCGTTCAGTTTTTTGCAGCTTACGGGAATAAGGTCTACCAGGCGTCGCCGATTGAATTCATCCTCCAGCAGATCCTGATCATGCACCCGTTCACTTTTCCACTCTGGCTGATGGGACTCATTTATTTCTTTTCGAAAAAGGGGACAGCTTACCGTCCATTGGGCTGGATGTACATCGTATTGTTGCTCATCTTCATGCTTCAACACGCCAAAAATTATTTCCTGGCTCCGATATATCCCGTTCTATTCGCCGCCGGGGCAGTCCTCTTCGAGCAGTTGGTGCAAGCAGGGCGGCGATCCTGGTTGAAGGCAGCTTTCGTGAGCCTCCTGGTCATCGGTGGGATCCTGGTCGCACCCCTGGCAATCCCTATCCTGCCTCTGAGAGCACATCTTGCCTATACGCGGATCACGTCGGGCACGGATACCCAGTCGGAGATATATGAGACGGGTGTCTTCCCCCAGCACTTCGCCGACCGCTTTGGCTGGGAAGAAATGGCTGTTACAGTGGCGGACGTTTATCATTCCTTGCCGCCCGAAGATCAAGCCAATGCCTGTATTTTCGCAGGTAACTACGGCGAAGCCGGAGCGCTGGAATTCTATGGTCCACGCTATGGATTACCTCACGTGATCAGCGGACATAACAACTATTATCTTTGGGGGCCAGATGATTGCACGGGCGAAACAGTCATCACGATCGGTGCAGGAAACCTTGAGGACTTGAAGCAGGCCTTCTCAGACGTCAGGCAAGTGGACCAGACTCATTGTGATTACTGTATGCCATACGAAAATAATCTGCCCATCTACGTTGCCCGTGGGTTGAAAAGTCCGCTGGAGCAACTCTGGCCGGGCGTCAAAGTTTTCCAGTAATATTACTGTATCTACTGCAAAAAACTTTTTTAACCACGAAGGGCAGTCTTCGAGCACAAAGCAGCGCTATCCTGGAATGTTCACGGAGGATGGAATGTCAAATGAAATTGAGACCGCTCTCATTAAACTGGTTAATACTCTTGTTCAACACAATTCAGTCCGGGCAGTCGGTTTGAGCGGAGGCGAGCGTCCCTTTCCCGCGCCGGGAGAAGGCGATATCGATCTTTTCGTCTATTGTACGGATATCCCTTCTCCGAATGAGCGGCGAGAGCTGTTAGAGGCGCCCCAGCCCGAGATCGACGGGCTTGAAATCGGAAAACTCGAAGGCGGACATTGGGGACAAGGGGATTGTTTACTGATTATGGGTATAGAAACGTGGCTACTCTATTTTACGGTAACCGAAGCGCGCGCCGAACTGGAGGCGATCCTGGATGGAGGATATTTGGGGCGATTGGATAGTTATTATTATCCCATGGGCCGTTGTGCGATGTGGAAAACCATGCGACCGCTCTATGACCCGGATGGCGTCCTACAATCTTTTAAGCAATGCCTGGATGAATATCCTCATGAATTGGCGCTGGCAGTAGCGCAGCATCATTTGAAGGCTCTCGAGGATGTAGAGGATTTGGAGCGAGCCGTAGCACGAAAAGACCTGTTCTTCTTTCATTTTGGATTGGATTTGGCGTTAGACCATTTTTTGCAGGCTCTATTTGCACTGAACAGGGAATATTTTCCGAGCCGGAAACGCTCGGAGAGCTATCTAAAAGGTTTTAAGCTCAAACCCTCAAAATGTGAACAGCGCTTATATCAAGTAATTGCATTGGGCGGCCATGCCGAAACGCTGGAGCAGTCTTATCAGATTTGGAACGGTTTGGTCGGCGATCTAAAATCAGGAATAGAAATTGATAACAGATGAAGAAAATCTCCGCACTCATCCTATTTTTTAGTATATTTACAGCTTGTGTTCAGTCGCCGGTCAGATCCTTAACCGCTAACCCATCACCAACATCATCCACAAAAGTCATTGCACAGACCGGGATCCCATCCGCTATCCCCACCTATACAACCACTCCCCCATCCACTGCTTCTAACAGACCCACACCATTGATCGGTCAAGTTTCAATCCAAGATGCGCAGATCAGCTATTATGACATCACAGGCGCAACTGCCAGCGAACTCCGTCAGTCTATGAACAAGTTGCGCCCCAGGGATCCTTATGACGGGGATAAGCCTGTTGACTCCTACACGGGTTGGTATATCGCCTGGAATTGGCCCGGCTACGGAACCGAGGATTGTGATCTATCCGCCGCCGCCGTGACATATAGCATAAACGTCACTATGCCGCGCTGGAAGACACCTGCGAATGCTTCCCCACAGTTAATCGCTAAATGGGAAAAATATGTTCAAACTCTTGTATTACACGAAAAAGGACATGTAGATAATATCGTTAGTCATTATCTGAGTGTCAAGACCGCCATCCAGAACGCAACCTGCTCAACCGCAGAGGCAGAAGCGCAGAAAGCGCTTGATCTATTGCGGAAATTCGATTCGAACTACGACAGCACAACAAAGCATGGACAAACTCAAGGTGCGGTCTTCCCATAACAATTGAGCCGCTACCCTTATAGATCACTCTCGCTACTCCTTCACTGCTTTCTCGGTCCAGCCATAAGCTGTCTACAGAGTGCCTAAATGGTGCCTATATCCTGCCTATATCCTGGCTATATGCTCCTCTTGCTCACTATTCACTCCAGATCCGTTGTGCTCTGGTTGACACATGGCTGATTCCCCATTCTACATGGCAAGGGTGAGAAGGTACTTGCTCAAAACAGGGCTTAGCGGGATATCTAGCGTAACCTTTTGCGACCTGTTATGACCATTTTATGACGAAACCGTGACCATAATACAATATAATAATTAAGATAAGTATTGACGAAAATAACCTGGGCGGCCTTGAATTAGTCACTTGCGTATACAAGACGCGGGATGCCTGGGGAGCCAATACCGAAACCGGCGTTGGTGGACACTTTCAAAAGGCGCCAACCAGATCAATCACAATTTTATAGTTACTTCCGCTTGAACACTGCTTCATAGCAAGTTTAGGAGAGGAATGCTTCGTCCGAGAAGTGGAACATGGGGTTGGCAAAGAAAGACTGCAGGAGACTACCCACCTTCGGGTTTTTTGTCCTTGGGTATATTACTGCAACCTCAATCAATTTATTCATATTGGCTCTTGAACCAGTCTGTCACGGCCGGTTTTTGTTCTGCAGCGCAAGTTGCCCGGTAATCAGAAGCCACTCCATCTCATGATCGCTGATCACGCCAAACGAGTCATTTTTTCACAACAGAGAGGAGAATGCAATGTTTTATAAATTTTTTCGTTGGTTTGCCAGCTTATTGTTTGCTCTGGCGCTTTCTTTGAGCGGCTTCACTCCCGCATTGGCCGCGCCTCCCGCCAATGACAATTTCGCCGATGCAGAAGTCATCACCTCGTTGCCTTTCAGTGTCATGGTCGATAACACGGAGGCAACGGCTGAACCTGCTGAACCCGTGGGTTGTAACTTTCCATCCAATACGGTCTGGTATTCCTTCACTGCAACAGAAAACGTGGCAGTCCGGCTAAGCCTGGTGTTTGGCGCTGTCTTCGGCCGGGCCGAGGTTTTCCTCTCTTCAGGGCCTGCGATTTCGGATCTAACCTTCCTGGCCTGCGCCTCGAGTGGTAGTTCCACCAATCTCCAACTGGAGGCGGGAAAAACTTACTATCTGCGGATTGATGGAAGCTTCGGACAGTCTGGCATCTTGCAAATGAATCTGGAACAGATTTTTCCTCCCGCGAATGATAATTTTGCAGATGCAGAAGCCATCTCTTCGCTGCCCTTCAGCGCTACACCCGATATTACAAATGCAACAACCGAGGCCGGTGAGCCTCAAGGTTGTATTTCTCCGTCTAGAAGTATCTGGTATTCTTTCACTGCAACAGAAACCATGCTGGTCAGGGCGAATACGAGTGGCAGCGGTCACGTGAGCATTTTTCTCTCCTCAGGACCCAGTATCTCCGACCTCACTCTCATGACGTGCGCCTCCAACTTCAACCCTGCCAATTTCAACGTCGAGGCGGGAAAGACCTACTATCTGAAGGTTGATCCTGATTTCGGAGGGGCGGGTCTCCTCAGCATCAGTCTGAGGCAAATGTTTCCTCCAGCCAACGACAATTTTGCCGGCGCAGAGGTCATCTCTTCCCTGCCCTTCAGTACAACAATAGATAATACGGATGCAACCACCGAAGCCGGTGAGCCTTCGGGTTGTAGTGCTCAATCGAAAACTGTCTGGTATTCCTTCACCCCATCAGAAGAAATGACCGTTCATGTGGATATGCTGGGTAGCGCTGGCTCAGGCAGTGTGGATATCTACTCCTCAGGCTCCGGCATCGCCGACTTAACTTTCATAACCTGTGCAACCGTCATTGGCCCGAGCTTTTTCCATGTCGAAGCGGGAAAAACGTATTACCTTCGGGTTGCTGGGGATGTGGTAGGAACCGGTACTCTCCAGATCAACCTGAAACCGCTCCTGCCTCCCGGCAATGATAATTTTGCGAATGCAGAAGCCATCTCCTCCCTACCCTTTAGTAGTACGGTGGATATCACCATGGCAACCATGGAAGTGGATGAACCAATGCCATCTTGTGGGGTCGGGTCAACAGATAAGAGCGCCTGGTATTCATTCACGCCAGTGACCAGCGGCTCAGTTTCTGCGAGCATTCCCACAGCTGCATTTGCTCCTCTGTTCGCCACCTATACAGGTAATTTACTGAGCGGCCTGAGTGAGATCGGCTGTACCTTATACGGAAACATGTTGACCTTCCACGCAGATGCCGGAACCACTTACTACTTTCAGGTAACCAACCTGTATGCTTTCGATCCGGATGCTTCACTTCAGTTCCACCTGGATGTCGCACCACAGCCGGTGGCAGGTTTTGGCTTCTCCCCGCTTGATCCGTCAATCTTTGATAACGTTCAATTTTGCGATACCTCATTCGACCCCGGAGCAGTGGGTGTTCAAGCGGTGGCATGGGACTTCGGTGATGGGATAACCAGTACGGAGAATTGTGCCTTCCATCAATACGCAAAGGATGGAGACTATACGGTTCAACAGACGATCACCACATTTGACGGGCGAGCGGCCTCGTCTTTTCAGGTCTTGCATGTCAGCACCCATGATGTTTCCATCTCGAAGGTCGTGGCGCCCAGGACGGCAAAGGTGGGACAAACGAAAACCATCACAGTTTCCCTCAAGGATGCCCGCTATCCAGAAACAGTATCGGTAGAACTTTACCGCAGCGTGCCGGGAGGCTGGGAACTGGTTGGTTCAGCCATACCGTTCGTCCCGGTCCTGAAGGGCAGCCGTACCACTCAGATCACCTTCCCGTACAGCTTTGCTCCGCAGGACGCTCAAGCTGGCGAAGTAACCTTCAGGGCTGTGGTCACACTCCTGAACGCGAAGGATGTCATCCCGGCAGATAATGAGGTCGTCTCCGCCACACCCACGGTCGTGAAGAGATAAGAAGCTTGGCACGATAAATGCCCAGCCAGCAAAAAGCTGCTGGCTGGGCAAGGTATGTCACTATTAGTATTGACTAAAAACATGATTAGCAGAGTAAAGAAAAGACTTTGGAAGTCTCCCCGGGCGCTTCACTCTCACATCGCTCTGGCGATGCCTCTGAAGTCTCTGCAATTATCCTAAAGCGTCTCATTGGCGGGACAATTCATCAATTTTCAACCTTCTGGCAAGCTCCAGCAAGTCCTGATGCTCCCTGTTGGTAATGAGATCTTTTTTCTCAAGTAAGTCAAGGAGTTTCTCGAGGTCTTCGAACTGCATCCAGAACCAGCCCCCCTGAATCATTGTCTCAATAGCCATATAAGACGTGGAGTTTTCCATGGTCTTCCCTTTGATTTACGGATAAGGATCGCATATATTTATTGATTAGTATCGCGCAAGGTGAGGCTGTCTGTCAACAGTCTACGGCATATTCTGAACAATTTTTAAGATTGTTGACTATATTTTTTATACAACGTTAATCCACCTGCCCATAAGCTTGAGGGCCGAGTTCAGGAAACCTGGCTTTTGGCGGGCTTGCTCCAGCGGAAGTTTTCCTGTATGCTTACTCTAAATGTCATTGCCTGACGGAGCTGAGGTTAAGTTTGTCGAAGGATCAGAAGTTGCCGCTTAAAGAAACCAGGAGATTTATCCCACTGATGGTGCGAGGGTTGGGCATCTTGCTGTTCCTTGTGGCTGCTGGCACTCTGTATTTATTTAGCGTAAGGGGAGGACCAGGCTCTCCTCCAGTCGACGTAACTACAACTGACAGTCCTGTTCCTCTGGCTAGCTCAATCGAAACTGAGACTGTAGAGTCCCCGCAGGAAATCCCCGAGCAAGTCCCTGAAGAGGATGCGCCGAAGACTCCTACACCCGGTTTTGTCGATGACTTTGACAAGGGTCTTGACCCTGTCTGGACTGTCATGTTTGGAGATCCGTTCATCATAAATGGTCAACTCACTTCAAATATAGGCGCAGGGATAAGCGCCGGTGACTCTTCCTGGAGGAACTATCAGGTAGATTTTGATGTGGATACAACCCATCTCGATTGTGCTTTTGTTGACACTTCCAATTCGATAGGCGTAAGGACAACCGATTTTGATCACGCCTACTGGTTTGTCTTTGACGGCTGCGAGGCTGCCTGGTCATTTTTTGCCGGAGGAGTAAATGGGGGAGCTTTAAGTTTGTTTCCTGATACCAGGATCAATACCTCGAAAGAAACAAAACACTTCACAATTAAGGTCGAAGAGACAAGGATGTCAGGTTATGAGAATGGATCATTACTGTCCTCCATTGTTGACTCAAGATTTCAGACAGGAGGTCTCTTCCTGCAGATCGAGGCACAGACTTTTTACGATAACTTTCGCGTGACCCTTCTGCCCTAGCGATGAATTATTCCGATTATCTTGAATTGCCTGACAACCTTTCCCCGGAGCAAGGTGCAAGTGTCGTTCTAGCTCCGTAGTAGCTTCGTTGCGAAAGAACCAGCCTGTGGCTCGAAAATCCCCCTTGAAACCCATCTTTCACCATCCGAACCTTGACCTTCATTAGGCTTCTCCGCGTACGAAGCGGTTCTCCTGCGAATTCTCAGCCAGGGGTCATTGAGAGCATAATCTCGTAAGGTCATGATTTGAACCACGTAATACTCTCCCCTTTCAGATCATCCATACACGCGTAAGTATTTCGGCACCATTTCCAAATGATAGAAGACACGGGGATAAACTGCACGATAGACTCGAAAGAGTATTTACTTATGGAGTTTTCTGACGTATGACAGAAGATACATATTCAAGGCTGATCGAATTTCTCGAACAGCATGGAGCCCGCTACCGCCTGATCGATCATGAACCCGAAGGGCGTACCGAAATCGTCAGCCCCTTGCGCGGCAATGCACTGTCGCAGGCAGCCAAATGCATCATCCTGATGGTTAAGGTCGGCAAGAAGGTAACGAAGTACGTCCTGAGCGTGGTCCCCGGGGATGCCCGAGTGGACCTGAATGCGATCAAAGCCCTTCTGGGTGGCACCTATATCTCGTTTGCTTCGCCCGAGATTGCCGAGAGGCTGGGTGGTAGTGTGGCAGGCACAATCCTGCCCTTCTCGTTCAGTTCGGAACTGGAGCTGATCGTCGATCCGTCTCTCCTGGAAAATGCTGAGATATTCTTCAACGCAGCGCGGTTGGATCGTTCTCTGGCGTTAAATACCAGTGATTATGTAGCGCTCTCACAGCCGCGCCTGGAACGGATCGCCATGCCCGCAGAAACAGCATAACTTTTAGTCAGATAAGGAGATGAAGATGAGCAATCAGGAACCTTACTCGATCCATCTGGATGCCAAATATGGTCCGCTTGAACTCGTTGATCTTCAGGCGCTTGCCAGTGCGGCTACGGATGCCTGGTATAACCAGACTCTCTGTCGCGTGAATGACTGCGTTGTCCGGATTGGCGTTGTCCAGGGCGAGTTCCACTGGCACAAGCACGACGAGGAAGATGAATTCTTTTATGTCGTGAGTGGGCACTTCATCATCGATTTGGAAGATCGAACGGTCGAACTTGCACCCCAGCAGGGCATCACGGTGCCAAAGGGTGTCATGCACCGGCCGCGCGCTCCAGAGCGAACAGTCATTCTCATGATCGAGGGTGCAGGTGTCTCGCCGACCGGGGATAAATCAGCGTAATACATTCCCCTGTCGCCTCATCCATTCTTCCATGAACAACCTTAGAACCATCTCTCAAATGATCGAACCACAGACCGCCATTGAAGGCGCAGGCGTAAAACTGCGCCGCTCGATCGCACCGCGTGTCAGAAACGAATTCGATCCTTTCCTGCTCTTCGACCACTTTGCCTTTAACGATCCCGTTGAAGGTCCCATCCGGGGCTTTCCGATGCACCCGCATCGCGGCATTGAGACGGTGACCTATATGCTCGAAGGCTCCACGCAACATCGTGACAGCCTCGGTAACTCAGGGCTGATCGGGCCCGGGGATGTGCAGTGGATGACCTCGGGGCGTGGTATCCTGCACGAAGAGATGCCGCGCCGGGGTCCGAATGGAGCGATCTATGGCTTCCAACTCTGGGTAAACCTCCCCTCGCATCTTAAGATGACCGAGCCGCGCTATCAGGAAGTAAGCGCCGCCTCGATCCCGACCTATGAAAAGGATGGGGTCAAGATTAGGATTGTCGCCGGAGAAGTAGATGGGGTGACCGGTCCTGTCACGGAAATCTCCGCCTCGCCTCTTTACCTGGATCTTGAGCTGGCGCCCGATCAGGAATGGTCTCAACACCTTCCCAGCGGACATACCGCCCTGGCATACGTCTTCCAGGGCGAAGGCGTCTTCTCGGGCGATACCGTTGGAGCGGCGAAGATGCTTAAGTTTAGCGATGGAGACCATATCCATATCAAGACGGAAAACCATCCCGTGCGCTTCATGCTGATTGCCGGCGCACCGTTCAAGGAACCGATCGTCCCCTACGGCCCATTCGTCATGAACACACTCGAAGAGATCCAACAAACCTTACAGGAACTCCGCAACGGCACATTTATCACGTAGGGGCAGGGTTGCGCAGCGTCCCTGCCCGAGGGTTTATCCCTGCCCAGGGTCAAGTGATCACCCAATCCCGATCTCTGCCAGCGCTTTGATCAGAATGCCCACTCCGATCGCTGAAACAAATAGCGCGCTCAAGACAGGTAGGAAATTGATCAGTTTCCCCTGCGATGGGAAACGTTGAAAGAGGCGCCCCGCATAGATAAAGGTCATCCCGATCGCCGTCAGTGCACCCGCTAACCCCAAACTAAAAACGAGGACCAATATCAGACCGAAGCCGATCCGATTCAAGGCGATTGCGCCGAGCAACACCACCAGTGCGGAGGGGCAGGGCAATAGCCCGCCTGAGATGCCGAGTGCCAACAGATTGCGCCAGGTAACGGGTGATCCATCGTTGCCGGGCGGCAGGTGGGAATGATCGGTATGGTCATGACTGTGAGCATCGTGTCCGTGCGAGTGGGAGTGACCCTGAGTATGCATATGAACATGCTCAGGCGAAGAGTGCAGCACATATCTATGTTGATGATCAATCCCCTCGGCCGGTACCTGTTGCAAGACGGGTGAATAGGATGGTTCTGAACTCTGAAGCTTGGCTTTGACTCTAGGGAGCCAGGCGCGCATGCCGTAAGATTTGAACCGGCTCACCAGGAGGTTGAGCCCAATCCCGACCACAAACAGCCCGGAGGCCAGGTTCATCCATGGATATAGCTTTTCAGGGACGATGAATTGCGCGGCAAAGAGTGTAATCAACCCCAATGCAAATACGCCGAGAGTATGCGTAATGGTGGTAGTCAACCCCAGATAGACCGCATGTTTGATTGTGCCGCGTGAACCGACCAGATACGCACCCACAATCGTCTTGCCATGGCCGGGAGTCAGCGCGTGCATCCCACCCCAGATGAATGAGATCAAGAGTGCGAACAGGACCGTAGGAAGGGTGAGATTCTGCAGTGTAATGAGCTGGGTAAACCTGTCACTACGACTGCCCGCCAGAGATGGGCTTGACTGAGCGGCACTCGCCGACGGATTCTCTTTCGTTGTAGGTAAAGAACCAACACCAAGTGTGATCTCCCGCTGATCTAACGGATTCGATAGAAGATCCTGGGGATAAGAAGTAAGACGCTTACTGAGGCTCGTCGAAGAAAAGTCTCCTTTCAACGGAACACCATCCGTGTTGACGACAATCTCCCGCCAGCCGATACGCTCGCCGTAGGAATGATCGGCAAATGAGAGGCTGGTCATTTGTGTTCCATTTGGGATCGAGGCGCGGAATTCACAGGTCAGGCGCAGGGTAGGCAAACCACCTGCTCCCGGGGGGAATGCAATCGAGGAAGACTCCAAGGTTAAGTCCAATGGTTGATTGTTCAGAAAGAGGCTGAGGTCCGGCTGGAGGGATTTACATTTCCCTGCATGATATGCCTCCGCCTCCGAAGCATCCGCCTGGCCATTTCCATTGGCATCAAATAGCGTGATCTCCTGGAAGGCCGGGATCTCTGCCATATCGAGCACGAAGTCGACCGCGATTGCCGCGCGGCTCACTTGCAGGCCGGCATAATGGTTGACCGTGAAATTTCCGAGCGGATGAGCGAATGCCACCGGTACGAATACAAAACAAACCAGCAAAGTCAATGTCAGGACAGCTGCACGTCGAAACCTTTTCATAGAGACCTTCCTATACTCCAGGCGGCGTCCCCGGCACTTGCAACATATTGCCGCTGCGGACGAGGACTGGAGTGATCCATATTAATCTTGCAGTGTTTGCAATGTTCTGCTCGCTTCATCAGCATACAAAATAGAGAAGTGCGGATTGATTTCCAGCGCCCGCTCGAGGTAGCCGCGCGCCTGTGCTTTGTCGCCAAGCTTGAGAGCGATCATCCCGGCATGGAAGAGTTTCAAGGCATCTTTCGTTCCCAACGCCAATGCCTCTTCTGAATATTTTTTTGCCTCTGTATAATTCCCTGTTTTGTACAGAGTCCATGCCAGGACGTCTGCCCCATAAATGCTCGGACGATTCGCATAAGCGGTACGTGCCAGTGCGAGCGTTGTATTTAAGCCTTGATCGTGATCGGCATTGAACAATGCAATTTCCAGATCCAAATCCACACCATTGGCACGATAAAGTTTCTCAATCGTCGCGACGAGTTTGTATTCTTGCTCAGCGGCTTTAGCCTGGCCCGTTACCCGGTACAGATCGCCAAGAGTGATCACAAACTCAGGCATGGGCATGATCCCAACCGCCTGGTTCAGCAATTTGATTGCTTCGTCCCTGTTCCCCTGCGCGGCACGGACGCGTCCCAGCCCGGCGATGGCATAAACATAATTGGGTCGCTCCTGAAGGGTGAGCTGATATTCAAGTTCCGCCTGGTCCAGATCGCCCGTGTTGAAATAAAGTGTCCCTAACTGTGTCCGCACCCAGGCAGTGTTTTCGGCGTTCGGTACACCACTATCAACTGCGCGTTGCATCATATCCAGCGCGCCAGAAATATCGCCATGCAATTCGCGAATATAGGAAATGCGCGAATAAGAGCTCATGTCGGGCCGCAAATCAACCATTGTTTGTAAAGTCTCGACTGCCTCCGGATATTTTCCGAGTTCGATCTCGGCATCTGCAATGACGCCATAAGCATAGGCGCGATCGGGGTTGATCTGCCTGGCCTGTTCGCCCCAATCCAGCGCGGAATGGAATTGATGACGCGCCAGAGCCAGTGCGCCTTTGGCGCTGATGGAAGTGTAATCATCCGATTGAAAAGCAAGCGCCTGAGCCAGCGTGGCATCTGTTTTTTGATAATAGGTCGGATCGCCGGTCTCACGCGCCTTCTGAAGGTAAAGCAAACCCAATTGACTATAAGCCTGCCAATCTTTCGGATGAGATCGAAGCCGGTCCTGTAGCGTTTGAATCTGTGCATCAGTCGACGCCAGGGTACGGGAGGATGGCTCGGAAGCAAAATTGTTCAGGTCAGCAAGAAACGGTGTTGAATGGCGTGCAGGCACAAACCGCCACGATACCATAACAATGAGCGTAACCATAAGAGCAAGCATCAGGATACGATTGAATGTCCGGTTTTGAGAAAGGGATTGCATAAAGCCTCCTTCTGATAAGGATGCAAGATTGCTTCATAAACTACAATACCAGTAAGCTGAGCGCACAGAGAGTGAGCTGGAGTTACCCGGCTCACTCTCGTGGCTGAAAACAGGTTTACGGATTTATATGGACACGGTTGAGACCATCCCAGGGCGAAGCCAGGAATGGGAATGTATCGGGCAGGGGCTTATCATTCGCATTCACCGAGTCGCTAGCTGTAGCATAGTTCGTGCCGCCAATCACCCGCACGGCCACGTCGGTGACATCATCGATTGGACGACGACCATTCGGCCAGCCCGCATTGTCCCCACCCAGCACTGTTAGAGGGTTCTGCGACGCCAGGGCGACCGGTGCAACACTGAGGTTGAGACGCAGCAACTCGGACAGCTGATTATAGTTACCGGGTGTGTAGGTCAAGAGCACATCGCGCAAGTCGAGCAGTGGGGAAGCTGGAGCACCAAACACGGCTTGCAGCGCAGCATCCAGGCGCGGGCTGGTATAGTAATCCAGGAACTTCTTCTCTTTCGACGGATCCAGCGCGTTCCAGCGATCCTTATCGGCGGTGCCGATGATCGCTTCATTGACCAATGGGTTGGCTAAGCGCTGCACCTGCACCCAACTTCCACCGTATTTCACGTTGCCTTCATCCTTGAGCACTTTTTCGGAGCGGCGACTGGTGCTGGCATATGCCCCCAGGGTTGGGAAGGCCGTATCACTGGGACCCTTTTTATCTTTTGTGAGCCAACTGGCAGGCACCTCAAGCGCGATCGTGTGCACGTTGAAGCCAGAGAGCATATCGACGCCGGGAGCGCGCAGGTTGAGGGTGTCGAAGACGGCTCCCAGGTCAATGTAAAAGGGATCATCGCGCTGGCCTGCAAAGACGCGTGCACCACCATCTAAATCGTAGATCCCTTGTGCAGCGAGGGCATCATAGTCGGGCATGGTCCGTGGACCGACATCGGAAGGCACAGCAAATAAACCACTGCCGATCACTTTGCGATTGTCACCGCGCACCATGGTCACAGTATAGGACTGGCGCATCCCCAAACCTTCAGAACCTGGCCCGTCCAGTGCAGTGATGGGAGGCAGAGCCACAAAGGATAGGAATAAACCCAAGTCTTTGTTTACGCCGCGGAATTCATTCTTGAACTTGATTTCGAAGCGAACATCATTGGCTTTACCATCGCCGTTGTTATCAATGTAGAAGGTATATAGGACGTTGGGGTCAAACTGGTAATAATTGGGCCCTGCACTCGGCTCTTCCCCGGGGATGACATCCATGATCAGGGCTACCTTGTCATCCTTACCGGCTTCATAACTGCGGAACATAAAGAAGTCGGTAATATCTGCCGTGGGGTCAAGGGAGATCAAGGGCGCTTCACGGTGGCTGGCTGCGCCTGAGGCAGCAGGTGCGGGACCAACCATCAGGGCCATCACCACCATACTCAAAACAACAACATTAAGGTACTTACGCATGTCTAACTCCTTCTGAGATTCAAAAATGGAAATTTGTAACGCTACTGCTAAATTTGAGAATATAGGTCTTTGGAGTAATTGCATTACCTCCTTCGTTTGAGTGATCATCGGATCCGAGGTGGGTATACCTATCTATCATTACGCAGGTTGGTTCGTTTTGCATTTATGCAAATAAAAAGAGTGTTGAGAATTTTCATTCTCAACACTCTTTTGAAGAAACGAAAACGATTTACAGATCACTCAACACAACGATATCACCCGTGGGTTGTGGGCTGCCTCCTTCAGGTTCAATGGAAATCCCCAATGATTTGAAGGAGCCAATGGCTTCTTTTGAAGTCACGATAATTACACCCTGTCCATCCTGATTAACGGTTAACAGGCCCGCGCTCACGGGTGCGCCACCAATCAGCCAGACTTGATAGGTCTTGCCGGGCTGAAGTGGAGGTAACCCCGTGATCACTAAAACAGCGGATTGGCTGCTCGGGTCGGCAATCAATTGTCCCTGTGCCTGGGGCTGGACCTTTGTCCCTTTGAGTGAAACAGTGATGACATCCGAAGGGGTCGCCTGCGGCAGCTTGGCAATGACCTGATTCAATGATTTAGATTGCGCTACCAGCGCATCGTTCAGTGTGGCGATTTCCTTTTGCAGATGTGAAACCTGGACATTCAGAACAATCGCCCAGATGATCGCAGCGAGCGCGGCGCCGAAGCTCAGAGTGCGGAAAAAGCTCTCGAAGCGGATCGCACGGCGAGAGGGTTGGCTCTGTGCGGAGGAACGGGCACGCGCTTTTGCATCCGCATTGACCCTCGCCATGAGCGCTTCCTTCGTCTGCCGGGATGGCTTCACCGGTGCTACGCTCAATGGCAATGCGGAGACCGTCTCACTCATTGTTTCGATCTGCCGGCGCGCTTCCGGATGCTCTGTCAAATACTCTTCGACGAGCACGCGTTCTTCCTCAGTCAACGCATCCAGCGCATAAAACGGCAGTAATTCTTCGATGTCCTTATCCATGCTTATCCTTCAAACTTTTCTCCATCCAGCACTTCACGTAACTTCTGCAATCCCAGACGAACGCGCGTGTGAATTGTTCCAAGGGCCTCCCCGGTCGCCTCTGCAATCTCCTGGCGTGTCATACCATAAAAATACGCCATCTCAATGACTTGTCGCTGCGCGCCGGGCAGGGATGCCAATGCCTTGCGTACCTGCCGGTTCTCGAGAATGGACTGGGCTTGCTCCGCCACATCGATATCAGGATCGCGTAGCTCGTCAAGGAGAAGTTCACCGCCATCCATGCTGTGCGTTACCTGCGGACGGATATTCCGCCTGCGATAAGCATCAATCGCAAGGTTGCGAGCAATCCGGAAAAGCCAGCTCATAAATGTGCCACGCTCAGCCTGGTAGGTCGCCGCACTTTGCCATACACGCCAAAACGTTTCCTGCAACACATCTTCGGCTAAAGGCTGGTCGCCGATCACCCTAAGCGCTATGCCGAGAACCGCTGCAGAGTAGCGGTCATAAAGCGCTTCAAGCGCGATACTATTGCCCCGGGCAACTTGGGTCACCAGAATTTCATCGCTCAGTCGCTCAGGTCCTACTCCATTGTTTGCGCGCAACACACTACTTTCATTATTAATACGCACGGGAACGCCGGTTGCATTTTTGTCTTCAGTCATCTGATGGGTGCAATTTTACCGCTTATCTCATTAATTCTTGAACTTTTAGAATCGTTCGCAGGCGAGAATATGGATTCCTGGTTGGCAGCCTACCCTCGAAATTTAGCTCAATTTACAGGATAATGATACGAATCTCAACGATGGAAAAGGAATTAAACAATGACTCAAGTACTCTATGGTCCTCGCCTGGCAAAACAGGGTAAGATACGTTTGGGCTGTTCTGCTGCCATCCTGGATGAGCAGGGACGGATCCTCCTTACGCGCCGCGCCGACAATGGTCAGTGGTGCCTGCCGGGTGGGCGAATGGAATCAGGTGAGTCCGCAGCAGAAGCGTGTGAAAGAGAAGTGTTGGAGGAAACCGGTCTGAGTGTCCGTGTGAAGCGCCTGGTCGGTGTCTACAGCCATCCGGACCAACTGATCATCTACCCGGATGGGAATAAAGCCCACATTGTCGCATTGCACTTCGAAGCGGAGGTTCTGGGCGGGGAGCTTGGCCTGAGCAATGAAACGACAGACTTTGGCTATTTTGCACTGGAGCAAATCCAGGGTATGGAATTACTCGGCAGGCACAAGGAGCGTGTGGTCGATACACTTGAAAACTATCCCCAGGCACTGATAAAATAGGGCTAACACTAGCAGAAAGGGGTCTATTTACATCTAGCGTCACTCTTCCCCGTTTGCCTGAGCCCTGTGAATTGCGCGTTGATTATGCAAGCGAGGCACATTTGGAATGTTTAATGGGAGCGAGTTGAACCAGCTTACTTTATTTATCATCCTGATCGCGGCCATGGTCCTGATGTTCACGGAATGGCTGCGGCTTGATTTAACGGCAATCTTAATGATCGTTGCCCTGGCCATTACCGGTGTGCTTTCCCCGGAGGATGCCCTCTCTGGCTTTAGCAGTGAACCTGCCATTTTGCTGGCAACAGTCTTTGTACTTAATGGGGCTTTGTACCATACTGGCTTATCGGAACAATTAGGGAACTGGATCAAACAACTGGCCGGCAAAAGATTTGAGCGGGCCATTGGTGTGGTCATGCCCCTGGTGGCTTTGTTATCAGCCTTCACTCATCACGTGACGATTACCGCTCTCATGCTGCCGCCGTTGTTGAAACTTTCTCGTGAAAACAACATCCCGGCCTCCAAATTGTTGATGCCTTTGTCCTTTGCAGCCTCATTGGGCACAACCATTACCATTATTGGAGCGCCTGCCTTCCTGATCGCAGACGGTCTACTGAAACAGGCAGGCCAAAGCGGCCTGGGGATCTTTTCCATTGCCCCGATCGGTTTAACACTGTCATTGGCCGGAACTATCTTCTTTTTATTCATCGGGAGATTCCTCCTGCCTGTCCATCAGGGTGACGAAGAATCAACAGATCACTTCCGCCTGGAGGGGTATTACACGGAATTAGTGCTGCTCCCGGATTCACCATTGATTGGAAAAGCCATTCGTGAAATCGAAAAGGAGCAAAAAACCGATTTTCGAGTGGCTGCCTGGTATCGGAATGATCGCCGGCGCGAGAGGCCTTATGGCCAAAAGAAAACGCAATCCGGAGATATCCTTGTGATTCGCACAAACCCGGACAAACTAGCCACGATTGAACAGGAACGTGGCCTTGCACTGCGACCCTTGGAGAAATATAAAGAGACATTTCTAAATTCCCAAAAAAACGAAAACAACAATGAAGATTTGTCTTCTCGGCTGGTTCAATCTGTTGTTGCCCCAAGGTCGGAGCTAATCGGCAGGACTATCGGACAAATTGACTTTCTCCAGAACTACGGCGTCATTATCATTGGTCTATGGAGGAGCAAGGGGTTGTTACGAACAGAATTATCCCGCGTCAAACTCCGGGAAGGCGATGTGCTGGTGATGGCCGGCGATGATGCTGCTTTCAAACGAATCTCCGAAGACCGCTCATTTTTAATGCTGGTTCCCTTTAAAGGAGAACCCAAACCCTTACACAAAGCGAGTCTGGCTGGAACCATCATGATCCTGTCCACGGCCCTCGCAGCGCTCAATATCATTCCCGTTGAAATCGCCCTGCTAACCGGTGCAGCCGTAATGATCCTGAGCGGCTGCATTTCTGTGCAGCAGGCGTATCAATCTATCGACACCCGCATTTACATATTCATCGCGGGCGCTATCCCTTTGGGTCTGGCGATGCAACAAACCGGCGCCGCCAATCTGTTAGCGGGCTGGCTGCAAGGATTGGTCTCTGGCTGGGATATTCATTGGCTGTTATTGGCTTTGTTTCTTGTCACGGGGCTGGTCACACAAGTAATGTCTGATGCCGGGACTACCGCTTTATTCGGGCCGATCGCGATCGCTCTGGCACAGGGGCTGCATCTCCCGCCCGAACCTTTTGTTGTCACTGTGGCCATGGCAGCGGTCACATCGTTCTTTACCCCCATCGGGCATCATGGCAATCTGTTGGTCTATGGTCCCGGCCGTTATCAATTTTCAGATTTCGTGCGAGTCGGCGTTCCATTGACACTCATCGTAGCGGTGATTGTCGTCATCATGGCTCCCAACCTTTGGCCCGGTTGATCAAGTGTATTTCCCCGGGAAGATACTCGTCAGGCGGGATGTAGCGGCAGATCAGATCTTCTTCCACCATATCCCCGTGCATTCAGGCAGGATCACCCAGTTGTTCCGTTTGACCTTGTCTCCCAATTCATCGCCAAAGAAAAAGCGCGCCAGATATTCGGCTTCTTCGAGCGACTCAAACTTATAATCTGTGCGGATCCATCTATTTTGAAATCCTGCCTCATCCAGCCAGGGATAGAAATTCCTGAGATGGTCCAGCCTGATCGGAGACTCATTGCCTGTGCCCAGCGATTCAAAGAGGACGATGGTACCGCCTGTCCTTAAAGCGCGCTTCATTTCCGCCAACGATTTTTCCAACTCGGTTCGCCAGGTTTCCGGATTCCATACGGCTAAATAGCTGACACTCCAGCCCGAGACGATAAGATCAGCAGAGTGGTCGCCAAGGGGTAATTGACGATGATCCGCGATATTGACATTCCAATTGGAGAGCCCGCTCTGCGTCAGTTTCTCATGGCAGACCCGCAGCATATCCGGCGCAATATCAAAAGCGTAAACGCGTGAAACGAGCGGGGCAAGCATACATGCCAATCGTCCGGTGCCGGCTCCAAGGTCCAGAATGACGCGATTCTCTAACGAGGTGATATTCTGCAAAGCGCTCAGAATATTTCCCTGATAATCTTCGCGGGCGATCAGGGCCTCGTATTGATTGCCATGCTGAGCATAGACGGTTTTGTTATCAGGCATTCTTTTCCTTCCGGTTGTAATTCGAACTTAAGACCTTTGCAGTGACTCCACCAATAAGAGCATCACTTTCAGCCATCTGCCCCTGACCATCCGCAGTTGTGCTGCGGAGGTCATGAGCTATTGTAGCAGATTTGAAGTTCGTGGAAAAAGTCCTGTCCAGGAAGTATCTTTATCAGGAAAAGTATATTAGAGTTGTCTCCAGGGAGCAGGCCCACTCCCGGGAAAGGACTGATTATGCTCAGAAGATCTTCATCGATAGTTCTGGTCGGATTAGCGCTGATCATGATCTGTGCGTGGTCACCCTGGCTGACAGAGACATCCGCGGCAGCCCGCGCAGTCCACGCCTTCGACAAAGCCTGGGGATCCGTTGCAGACGGTTGCGGTACAAATTGCCAAGGCTGTGGTGCGGTCTCATCCCGGCGTGTACCTTTTGGCGTGCTTGTCACCATTGAATACGCCTGCGGCATGCTCCCGGCAGATTTACCGGAGTACCACCATCGAACGACGGCTTTTGTTTCAGCGCTCGGCACAGTGCATGGATTCCCAAAACCATAAAATAGTCGCCTGGCAGGGGTTCAAGATGGTCCATTTGTGTTATACGCGAGATCATTGGCAAGCTCATATGCCTGCAGCGACTTTGTCGCCAGCGCTGTCCTTGAAGGCGGCAGGATGGAGAATAATATGGACAAACAACCCGAAAATCAATTTGACTTCTGGCTCGGTGAATGGGATGCGACCTGGAGTAACAATGAGAAAGGCACGAATCGGGTCGAGCGTATCCTCTCCGGAAAAATCATCCGGGAAAATTTCGTCGCACCTGATTTAGAGGGAATGAGTGTTTCCGCGTATGACCCCGAGCGCAGCCTGTGGTGCCAGACCTGGGTGGACAACAATGGCACGTATCTCGATTTCACAGGCAACTTTGAAGACGGCCAGATGATCCTCGCCCGCGACGCAATTGTCAGGGGCGAGGCATGCCGGCAAAGAATGGTCTGGTACGATATCCAGGATGAGCAGTTCGAATGGAACTGGGAACGCTCTGACGACGGCGGCCAGACCTGGCGCGTGCTTTGGCAGATCCACTACGTGCGCAGATAATTCAAAATTGTCTTGATATAATGATGTTTGATCATGGAACAGTAGACAAGTAGATAGGTAAACAAGTAAGACTTTCATTACCATGTTTACCTGTGTACTTGTTTTCCTGTTTACCGTTTAATCCTTTATTCTTCATTCTCAAAAGCTTTTCTTCTTATGCCAACTCTCTCCCCCTCCGCCCAAAGAATTCAAGATCAACTCAAATCACTTGGCTACGATTATACGGTGATCGAACACGCCGAATCCACCCGCACAGCCCAGGAAGCCGCACAGCGGGCAGGCTGCGAGCTGGGTCAAATCGTAAAGTCGCTGATCTTCAAAGGCAAGGATTCGGGCAAGCCCATCCTCGTCCTGACCAGTGGCGCAAACCGCGTGGATGAGAAACGGATCAGTGAGTACGCAGGAGAGCCCATCGGTCGCGCCGATGCCGACTTCGTACGGGCAGTGACAGGCTTTGCCATTGGAGGCGTGCCGCCGGTAGCTCACCTGCAAAAAATGGAAACCTATCTCGATGAAGACTTTCTGCAATATGAAACGATCTGGGCAGCCGCGGGGACGCCAAATGCGATCTTCGAGCTGAAGACACCTGATCTCCAAAAGATGACGGGCGGCACCGTTACCAGAGTCAAATAATGTTCGAAGAGATTTACAATTTTCTGGCGCTTTCCGACGCTCTATTTACAGCAGGTATGCCGAAAGCGGATCAGCTCACAGATGCCGCGCAGCAGGGCGTGGAAGTGGTGATCAACCTGGCTCCTCATGATGTTCCGAATGCCCTGCCGAATGAAACAGAACTCGTAACTTCCCTAGGGATGCAATACATCAACATTCCCGTGAATTGGAACACTCCCACCAAAGAGGGCCTGGATCGCTTCATTGCCGTAATGGATGAAAACCAGCATAAGAAAGTTCTCGTGCATTGTCAGGCGAATTTCAGAGCGACTGCCTTTGTGTCCCTTTATCGGATTTTGAGGCAAGGCTGGAAAGCCGAAGAGGCCATGGAAGTTATGCACAAGATCTGGGATGAAGAGGACTACCCCCTTTGGAAGATGTTCATCGAAGAAATGTTGAAGCGCAGCCGGGAGGACAGGTAAATTCTGGGACGATCCTAAGTGCCCGGAATGGTCCCTTGAAAGATTTGTGAGCGCTAGAACATGATCAGAATACTTAGCCTCGCTTAATGATTCTCCTGATGGAAAAGCATATTCTTTAACTGCAAGTTCCACATCTCGTCACAAAACTCCATCCAAAACAGCCAATTGATCCGTCAGCTTTTGTCCCTTTCAAGCAAAGGAGGTGGAGAGCTAACGATAATTATCGGTCGGCCATTGTGCCTCAATTGGGCATTAGCTCGCGCCTCAATTGCGCGCACAGAAACGTTTAACCTATCTGAGGAGAATTATATGCGTCACAACAAATTCTTTTTAATGGCGCTCGCCTTGATGGCACTGGCGACAATTGCAAGCACATTCAGTACTACCCCACTCACCCTGGCCTCTGGATCCAGCCCCTTCGCCGCTTGCACGATCGGGGGACCAGGCACTCTTTATGTCAATAGTGAAGTGGAGCCCTGGGTAGCAGTCAACCCAACCAATCCATCCAACATCGTCGCGGTTTACCAACAGGATCGTTGGTCGAACGGCGGCGCGCACGGCTTGGTCACAGCTTATTCATTTGATGGTGGCACCACCTGGAATAGAACCTTCGCTCACTTTAGTTTCTGCTCCGGCGGCACTGTCGCGAACGGCGGAGATTTTGACCGGGCTTCTGATCCGTGGGTAACTTTTTCGCCCAACGGGGCTGCTTATCAAATTAGCCTATCAGCGAGTGCAGATTTAACCACTTCTGCAATACTGGTGAGCAAGTCGACGGATGGCGGCCAAACCTGGAGCGAGCCCACGACCATCATTCGTGAAACAACACCTTTCCACTTCAACGATAAAGAGTCGATCACTGCCGATTCCACGAATGCCAATAATGTTTACGCAGTATGGGATCGCAGCCGCAAGCCGGGGGAGAATGCAGATTTCAACGCCCTGCATTCCTTTGCTTTCCGCGGCGATATCATGTTCGCACGGACAACGAATGGAGGGGCAAGCTGGGAAGCACCTCGCAGCCTCCTGCCAACGAATGCTAATCTATTCAGCATCGGTAATCAGATCGTCGTCTTGCCGGATGGCACACTGGTAGATATCTTTGCTTTGGGCAAAGGGTCAGGCGTACAACCTTCTAAAAATCCGTTTACCGAGTCCATCATCCGCTCGACCGACAAAGGTTTGACCTGGTCGAAAGTGATTGATATTTCCACCGATCAATCGGTCGCGGTCCTCGATCCAGACACTGGACAGGC
>DATGYJ010000062.1:0-13212 GCA_035298105.1 Anaerolineales bacterium
GAAGTAGCTTTGTTCATCAGCCAGACCCTCGTCAGGGCGTGCAATCCCACTGCATTCAGAAACGAATTCAGCATACCGTCCGGACGATATAGCCCCAGGAAGATCATTGCCAGGGCCGCCACGGAGATCATCGATGGCAGGAAAAAGATCGTTCGGAAAATTTTGAAACCGGGTTTGCGCAGGCTCATGAAGTAACCAAGCATGAACGCGGGTGGGACAACACCGAAGATCCCGACGAGCAAGTGGATACCAGTGTTCCGAAGTGCGATCGCTATGTTTGGATCCTTAACAATCCTGATAAAGTTATCTAAAAAGATGAATCTCTGCTGGAGGGCAAGCCCATCCCAACGCATCGTACTGATATAGAACATATTCAACAATGGCCAGAGCATGAAAAGCAGAAACCACAGTAGGGCTGGAAATGCTAAGAGAAGGAACGTGAATTGCCGTCGGCGGACATTTCGCCTGTGGTATCTGACATTCGAGAAGGTGTCTTGTTTGGCGGGGATCGTGCGGTTGCCTATGGCCATGGCTTGCCTCGAAGAGAATGGGACACGGATCAGGTTTCCGTGTCCCACCATTTTATACGTGAAAGAGTGGCTACTTGTCTGTCTTATAGAGAGCCGTAAGATCAGCGAGGAGCTTTTCGGCAGTTGTTCCGGGCGTAAAAGCTTCCTGCGTAATTCTTAAGTAGTCAGGTCGAAGATCACCGGGCATCGTTAAGTCTGGCTGGATTGCGACTTCTGCGGGAAGATTGAGCGACTGGGCGAAGAGTGGATTGAGCACGCTCGCATCGACTGGGACTTCCTTGAGAGGTGGAGTCATGCCTGCCTGTTCCACAAACCGAGCGATATTCTCGGGTTTGAAGAGGAATTGGACAAATCGCTTTACGGCCTCAATCTTGGCTGCTCCATTGGGTGTGATCCAGACACCTTTTGCACCAAATCCTGAAAAGTATACGGGGGCCTTGCGCGGAGATCCCTCGGGAAGCGGAAAGCCGCCCAACTGAACGTTGGGTAACAATTCCTTGGGCGCTTCACCGAAACTCCATGCACCAAAATGGCTCATTGCCACGGTGCCGCCAAAGAACTGTGTGTTCCCGGTCGCAAAATCAATCCCTTCAATACCGTCCACGAACACACCGGCATCGCGTAATTTGACGAAAAGCTCGACGCCTTTAACAGCGTTTGGAACTGTCCAATCTCCCTTCGCAAAAGCTTGGGTGGCTTCTGCATCGCTCATTGCGCTTTCCAGGATGAGGCTGAAGAGATACCCACCCATATCATCGATACCACTGGCAATGACTGGCTGATCGCCCGCGGCGCGAATTGCCTTGGCAGCGGTGATAAGCTCATCGGTTGTGGTCGGAAGTGGAACGCCGGCTTTTTCAAAGACACTCTTGTTGTACCAGATCGGCCAGGTATATCCCTCCAGCGGGAAGGCCTGAATTTTTCCATCCGCCTGGGTGTATTCCACCAAAGCTGATTCTTTGAATGATCCGTCCAACCCCCAGTCCTTGATATAGTCGTTCACCGGCAGGGTGATCCCGCTATCGGTCCAGGTAAATGGAGAGCCAACCCGCTGCACGAAGACCAGGTCTGGTTCCTGTTTCGCAGTGGAAGCGGTCTCTACCTTCAGTGGGATATCGGCGTCGACATAGACCTCGTCTTTGATCACGATATCAGGATTTTCCGCCATAAAATCCTTAAAGATCGACTGCAGCGGAGCACCCTTGGCGTCGTCTGGACCCCAATTATGCCAGATCGTCAGGGTAACTTTTTCTGCCGGGGCAGAAGTTGCGGCCGGGGCGGAAGTGGCTGCTGGCGCAGAAGTGGCAGCAGCCGGAGCAGTGGCTTGGGGACCCCCACAAGCGGTCATCACCAGGGAGGCGATCACAAGCAGTGCGATGGAGATTGGAATTATTTTTTTGTTCATCTTAGCCTCATTCCTTTCAAATGGGGACTGACAGAAAGGTGAAATCAGGTGATCGGTTAGATTGTAGAAGATTCTTTTTTTGGCTTTTATGCCGCTGTACAGAGGATCAAGAGATATTCTCTATATTTACGGTTTCCGTGCCTCCTTCCCAAACCACTTTCAAGGTCAAAGGGATATTCGAATGGGTTTCAATCAGCGGACGATCCGACTGTGAATCTCGGCGACTGCATTTCAGGTCCAGCAGCCCGTTCAGGCCAAATGGATACCGGCGGACTCCATGCTCCTCAAGCAGCCGGATATTCCAGGTAATTTGGTTTGCTGTGGCATCTGGCACAATTCCGAAGACATCTTCCAACAAAACTGCAATGGGGGGCAGTCCCGTCCAGCCTACGTATCCGGGTTTGGAGTGCCCGCCCGGTTCGATAGCATCTGGAGCATAGTTTTCCCAGAGGGTGTGTTTGTCATCATATTTCAACTCAGCCAGATGAAAGTATTGGCGAAACTGTTCGGCGCCGGCCCAATGAGTGTCTTCCGCTTCGAAAACTCTAACGACATTCTCGAGGTGATTTTTGGCGATCTCATGCCCAAGGTCATTGCGGCCGATGGCATCTAGTCCCTTTAACACCATATAATTTGTGGGAGCCCACACCCCGCCGCACCAGTAGCCCCCCGTGCCGCTGTAATTGGGGTCATCCGCCGAGAGTGCTGGAACTCGATGCAGGCGGTTAAATTCGTTCGGGTTTTCCAGGTGAGCAACAAGTCTGGGTATCCGTGTCTCAGCTATACATCGCGCAAGCAGGCTCCAGTAGGCACCGATATGTTTCATCGGCGATAATTCGCCCTCCGCGAATCGGTCACAGTAAAAATTCAGCTTTTCATTCCACAGGTATTGATTGGCATATTCCCCGAGGCGTGCCACTTCTTCCTGAATGTCTCGGACGTCAACTTCCCTCTCGAGCAGGGCGGCCGTGCGCAGCAGGATTTTCCCAGACAATATGGCCTGGAACGTGGCGTCCACCCAGGTCATGTGTCCGTGGCCCCAATCAATGTGATGACCTTTTTTCACTCTGGGGAGATTGTCCATTCCTGATCCCCAGCCGGTTGACCAGTAGGAACCGTCCTGCCAGGTCCGATAGGTACGCAACCATTGATGATATGCCACTAAAGCCGGAAAAACCATTGCCAGACGGCGATCATCAGCGGTCTGGAGGTAATAATTCCATTCGGCCCATGCCAGCACGCTCGGTCCGGTGCTTGAAGGATCGAAACGCTGAAAGCAATCCCGCCCGTCGACTTCCGAAATCTCGCGGCATATGAACCCGTCCTTATGTTGTTTTCGATAGAAATTGTCCAAAGTCTGTTGGAAATCGAATGCTCGGCGGCCGTATGAACCAAAACATGTAATGAACGCCGAATCCCACATGAACAGATTGCCGTTGAAGGCCGTATCGCAATAATTGGCGACAAAATCATTTTCCGGTACGGGTTGTTTCAGATTGCTGAAAGCCAGCTCCCACGCCCGCCAATAACAAGCCACGCTTGCCATGTGGTCAGCCCAGAATGGATCCGGTAGGATTTCTCGAGCCTTTGAAAAAGATGGAAGATCGTTCCGGCTGGGTTGTAATGACAGGAAACGATTCTCCTCGACCCAGGGGTTAGATATATGTGTATCGTAACAATCGGTGAAAAGCCTTGAGTTAGCCAAAAATGGGGAATCGTTATTCATCTGGATCTTAGCCTTTTCGCATTCCCTGCCAAAACTTCAAGGGTTTTTTCCCTCAATGTTCTTGGAAGGACTGGCTTGGTCAAATGCTGCGTAACTTCTCCGGCCAGGTCGATATTGTCTGTATCGAGCGTAGTACACACGATCACCGGAATAAAACGGTTCGGAAAATTCTCATGGATGGAATGAATCAGTGCCCATCCCTGTCCATAGCAGATTTCCGGTTCGATGACAACGGCCTGAATGTCTTGGTCGGCGATTGTGTCGAGAACGCCAGTAGTTTCTGTAAATGCTAAAACGTCGAAGGATTTGCTTAATTCTCGCTGGTAAATCTCCAGCGTTACCTCATCCTTCTCGATCAATACGATGGTGGGAGCTTGAGCTGTCATTTGAAGCCATTCATTGATGCGGTCGCGGTGATCGTGTTCTCACAATATCATAAGATGCCGTGTAATTCTTGGAGAGAATTATGCTAAATCAGGATTCCTTTGTCGCAGGGTTGGCGAATATGCCTGCTGAGCCGTGGAGGGCTTACATCTTCAGGTCCTTACGATGTTCGCAGATCAAGGCTGAAACTCGGGTCCAGCTCTTGATGAAGCTGCTCCGGAACAGGCAAACCGGGCCGAAGTCTTCGAACTCCTCGATTTCAAGTCCATGCTCTAAATAACCTCGCTTGAAATCCGGTAATTTCTCGATTAATTCATCGATAACCTTTGGCGGGACAGGGTTAAAGAGACGGTATACAACGGGAGGATCCTGCTCGAGGAGCCGGTCTGCGGTTCCCTCCCAATTGATCGTGCAGCAGACCTTCCCACCTACCATCTCTGTAAAATGATGCAGACCGCGCGCCCCACCCGCAACAAAGGTCCCGGGATAATGACGCTCTTCCATGAGCTGATAGAGCTTGCGCGCGACTGCCAGGCCAGCCTGCCAAAGCACATCTGGTGAGATCTCGATATTCTCCTTTTTTACAACATCCTGTAAGTAATCGTCATAAATTCCGGCAATATGTGAGATGCACAAGGGAGGCGCTTTCCCATACTTTTGACTCGCGCGCTGGTATGTCTCGCACATCACGATCGCCTGATGAATTGCGAAGATTTCAGTTGCATTGAGTGGAATATCCTTGCTGATCAGATACTCCATTGCACACAAGCCTGCTTCCGTTGTTGGGATCTTGCAGCAAATGTTCGGTGAAAGCTTGCGATTTTCCAGGGCTTCTCGAATGATGCTATCCGGATCTTCTTCATGCAACGGATCCCCCTGAATGGAGACAAAACCTTTTTGACCATGGCTGTGTTGATATACGGGCAGGAATTTCTCGCAAATTGGTTTGACCAGCCGCCGCTGAAATTCTGCAATCACCTCTTCTTCGTTTTCAAGCTCGCGGATTGTCTCATCCATGAGCTTGAGCGCATAGGCGCCTTCGACCGGATGATCGATCATCTTTTGAGTATAAGCAGGATTATTGGTACATCCGGAGGCCCCTTGTGAGATCGCCAGGCCAGCGTGCTCTCGGGTCGGATTGTTGATCCAGAATTCGGTGGGTGTTTGTTCGATCACTCTCAAGAAATAACCTTCAGGTTTCATTCTGATTTCCTTCCGGGGATGGGGTGGGGGCTGAATCCTTAGGGCATTAAGCTCTTTCGTCTGTACCAAAAGAAATCCCCGCAATGGAGAGTGGAGGCAGCTGGACGACTGCGACCTGATCAGCTAATTCGATATTACTGAACTTCTGGTTGCAGATTACATTTGGCTCCTCGAAGGTATTACGAGCCTCTGCCGATGGCCCGGTGATCAAATCAGCTGATAAGATTGACTTTAATTCAATTCCGGCAGTTACAATTTCAGCAGTTGCAACTTCGGTGCCGCGATTAACCAGGAAGGTATGCAAGACACCATTCCCAAGGATCGCGCTGGTGTCAAGTGTCTGTACGAAGCCATAACTGGGACTCTCATAACCGGGGCCCTTAACTTTTGACTGTAAGGCGATCCCCTCGCGGCGCTGGGAATAGATCAGGAGGGGATAATAAATTGATTGGAGCAGGATTTGTTCGCCACGCGTCAGGATCGGCGCAATGACGTTCACGATTTGGGCAAGGTTGGCAATCTTTACCACATCCGCATGGCGGATGAAACTGTTGAGAAACCCGGCAACCATCAAAGCATCTTCCAGGTTGTATTCTTCTTCGACCAGGTGCTGCGCAAATTTCCCGTGGCCGTTGACACTCTCGGCATTTTGGGTCCGATACCAGACATTCCATTCGTCGAACGCTAAATAATGGCGCTTCTTGCTGTGTGTCCTGGCCTGGACATAGCGACACAGAGCATCCATGACCTCGATCTGCTGATCGATTGAATTGGTTGCCGCCAGATAATCGGCCGTATCACTTTGCCATTTGCCAATATAACGATGCAGGCTGACGAAATCAGCATAGTCACCGACATATTCCAGTACCGTTCGATCCCATTCCATATAGGTGGGGAGACCAATTTCAGCCGACCCGCAGACCACCAGCTCAATGGCCGGATCAACATCTTTCATCAGTTTGGCCGCCTGCTGGGCCTGGATCGCGTATTGATCTGCTGGCATATGGCCCTGCTGCCAGTGACCGTCCATCTCATTTCCCAGACACCACAGCTTTACCTGGTGGGGTTGGCTCGCACCATTTTCAGCGCGCAGATCGGCATATTTTGTTCCGATGGGGCTGTTGCAATATTCCACCCAATTACGGGCTTCTTCGGGAGTCCCGGTACCCAGGTTGACTGTGATCATCGGTGTCCAATTCATCAGCCTGGCCAACTGCATGAATTCATCGGTCCCGAACTGATTTGGCTCGATGCTCTGTGAGGCCAGGTCACGCACGCTTGGACGTGAATCACGCGGCCCGATACCATCCAGCCAGTGGTAACCGGAGGCAAAATTCCCACCCGGATAACGCATGGCTGTAAAACTCAGAGGCTGCAGACTGCCAAGTACATCTTCGCGGAAGCCATATTGATTAGTATGCTTCGACTGGGGATCAAAAACACCCTCATAGACCGCCCGTCCGATATGCTCGAGAAACCCTCCAAAGATCCTGGCGTCAACAGGGGCAATTTGGAATTCGCGATCGAGGAAAATCTTCGTAGGTTCCATGATACCAGTTTCCATTTTCAGCTTTCTTAGAGCCTAGAGGTCGAAATGAGCGGCGACGCTGCTAGATTATCACAGGGCGCCCCGAAAGTCTTGGAGAGAATTATGATGAATTGGGATTTTGTTGTCGGAAAGATTCAGCCGGTACCAGATGATTGAAGCTGCTGGCGGTAAGCTCGCGGCGCAGCCCCAGTGATTTCGTGAAAAACCCGCGAGAAATAACTTGTATCTTCGTAGCCCACCTCCGCTGCAATTGCTGTGATACTCTTATCGGTAATCAGCAGAAGTTCTTTCGCTTTTTGAATGCGGAAGCGATTTAAGTAATCCCACAGAGAGATACCGGTATCCATCTTGAAAATACGGCTCAAATAGCTCTTGCTCACGCCAATGGTTTCAGACAATTCTTCCAGCGAGAAGGATCGGGTGTAATTCTGCTGGATGTAAGCGCACGCTTGCTTGACGAGCAAGCCGGTCGGTTGGGGGAGCGTACTATTACCTGTCAGCACACGCTGTATTTCTGCCGTGCTTTCCAGGTCAGACAAAACCCCTTTCGTTTGCAAGGCGACCTTGGGAACATCGAGGCGTTTCACATCTTCGTAGGAGAGTATCTTCCCCGTGATGATGATGACGGGGATCAATGCAGTCCTGACGCTGCTGCGCAGCTGTTCGAGCACCTGGAACCCATCTACGTCGGGCATCATCAGATCCAACAGGACCAGGTCCGGGGTAGCTTCTTCGAGCAATCTCACAGCCTCTCTGCCTCCATGAATTGTCCTGATCTGATATTCGGCCAGGGAATCGCTCATGAGCTCCTGATAATACTTTAAGGCGTGCGGATCATCGTCGATGATCCAGATTTCACCTCGCGGCGCAGTTTGCGGAAGCAGGTTCAAAACGTGCTGCAGCATTTGCTTGCCAGCTGGTTTCAATAATACGTTCGTCAGACTGCTCTCTCCAGAAGGTTTTCCCATCATGTTTTCCTGGAAAAGGAGCAGGGGCAGTTGGCAATACTGTGCATAACTGCGTATTCTTTGAACGATGGACCAATCACCGGGGCGGGCATTTTCTAAATCCCAGGCGAGTGCAACCGGCTTTCCTTGCTGAGCAATTCGGTCAAGATCTTCCACGGTGCCCAACCAATATGGCTCGAGCGCATTCCTCTCACAAATCATCCGAACGGATGGGATAGGTGCTTTATCTCGCGAAAGCCATAATAGGACTGGCCTGGCACCCTGTGCATTGACCTGCTCGGCCGCGGCATGGTTTAGACCCGGCAGGGGGATATAAACATGGAAAGTCGATCCAAGGTCAGGAATGCTGTCTAAAGTGATCGAGCCCCCGTGCAGAGCCACCAACCGACGGGTGATACTGAGGCCCAATCCAATCCCCTCTCGCCGATACTCCGGTGCCTCGGCCTTGACAAAGGGCTCAAAAATCCGTTCCTGAAGTTCAGGCGAAATCCCTAAACCGGTGTCGGACACCCAGAAATGGATGTGCGGAAGCTGGACCTCCGTTCCAAGGGTGATCGATCCCTGCTGGGTGAACTTAAGTGCGTTGCTAAGCAAGTTCATGAATATCTGGCGTAATCTGACCGGATCCGCATGCAGGACCGGGAGATGAGCCGGGATGTCAAGCAATAGATCGACTTTCTTCTGTTTGCTGATGGAGGTCTCTTTGAAGGCCTCAAATATTTCCTGCAAGAGAGGGCGCAGGCCGACCGGTTCAAAGTAAAGATCTAATTCTCCAATTTCCGCACGTGAGGTATCGAGCAGGTCGTTAATAAGACGAATTAGGTGTTCGCCGCTATCGAATATATAACCCAGATCTTTTGTGAGCTGGAACGGAAGTTCAATCCCATACGGATTCGGTGTAGACAAGGCCGTCTCGCTCAGGCCTAAGATGATATTGAGCGGTGTTCGTAATTCATGGCTGACATTGGCCAGCAAACGTGTCTTTAGTTGGTCACTTTTGATTGCTTTGGCCTCGGCCTCCAGGGCGATTTGAACAAGCTCGGCGCTTTTCAATGCACTGCTGAGATGCCCGCGCAATGTTGCGTACACATCACCGTTGCGCGGTCCAATCTCGAACATCACAAAACCAATCTGTTCTTCCTGAAAGTATAAGGCCTCGACATCAAAGGCAAAACGCCGATCTGGCAACATGCTTGGCGGCACAAGCTGACTCGTCGGAAATCGAACTCCATTTTGTACGAGCGGGAGGCGTCCCTTGTCGACCGCCGCCAGGATCAAGCGTGACTGGGCCGGATAATTTCCCTGCTCATCATAAAGAGAAAGGAAACAGCTCTGGATGCCGAGTCCGGGCAATTCTAAAGCAAGCAGTTTCATCAAGGTTTCGATGTCGTAAGTAGTCGACATCGTTTGCACGATCCGATTCAAACGGCTTGTTTGATCTGCAGCCTCCAGACGCTGGTAGAGTTGTTTGCGATGGGCGGTCTCTCCAACGACCGCATACGCATTTTCTATAAGATTTAGGGCCTTGATGATCTCATCTTTAGATCGAAACAAGTAATTGATTTTCGATTGGATGACATTGAGCACTTCCTGCCATTCAACGATCTCTGTGCCTGAAGGAATCCGGGAGAGGATTTCCAGCAAGGTTTGAATAAACAGACTGTCTGCGTCAGCCCCTGGTCTCACGTCGGCGAACAATCCATCCAGAAGCCTACTGGACCAGTATGGATCCAACTCATACGTGGGCGCGAGCACAGTAAGAATTCGGTCGATTTCCTGCACCAAATCGAGTTGCACAGATGAAGATGAAATTTGACCGGCTCCTTTGATTTCTGAGGGAAGGCCGGAACGGTCAGCGGCAACTGCCTGATGCTCGATCGTCGTATGTTGGCAACCACAGGATCGGCGGCAAATCAATTCGGCATCCAGGAGAACTTGATCAGGGAGTGGTTCATTTGCCAGCTTTGAGAGTAGCAGGTCAACACTCTTGCTGCCCAGCGAATGCCAGGGGGCCCGCACCGTAGTAAGCGACGGGGTGATTGCCCTCGTTTCCTCGATATCGTCGAAGCCTGCCACCACGATATCATCCGGAACACGGATTCCTTGTGCCTGTAGGGCCTGCATCGCGCCGATCGCCATATTGTCATTGGCCGAGACTAAAGCATCGAATCCGATGCGGTGAGTGTCGATCAGCTGTCTAATCGCTGCCGTCCCGGAAGATCGGCGGAAATCTCCGGAAATGATTAGATCTGGATCAATTGGGATATGGTATTGTTTTAGCGTCTCGAGGTAAGCTTGATACCTCTCTTCCGCGTCCTGGCTGACTTCCAAACCACGGATAAATGCAATTTTCCTTTTTCCATGTACTTCAATCAGGTGCGAAAGTAATTTTCGCATCCCCGCGCGCATATCGATCTGAATACTGGGCATGGAGGGAAGTATCATCCCCATACTGATGACTGGAAGAGGCGCATAGCGCGAGCAAAAAGCCTCCAGGCTACTTCGATCGAGCGTATGGCTAAAAATATTTGCCCAAATCAGCAAGCCATCGACATTTTTTGTATTTGGGATATTAAAGAGGACATTTTTCTGGGCTTCATAGTGTTCGTGCCAGTGAGGAATTCCCCCGGAAAAAAAGATCAAATTGACATTCCGCTCCAGCGCCTGGTCAGCAACCCCGTGCCAGAGATTGATTTCAGTGGGGCCATTGAGCCAGGCCGTCAGGACTCCGAGGGTCAATGGATGGGAGAAGGGCGGTGAAGAAGATAGCATCAGCGGTGAATCTAACTCTAACTCAGTAGGAACATGCTAAATCAACCAGCAAATTTTGACATGACTCCCCAGTTAGATGTTCCAACCTGAGATTGGGATCAACCTGAACATTTTAACACCATGGGCATGATGTTACCAAGACTGGCCCTGAGCACTCCCGGCTGTATTCCAGCTTATACGCGGCCACCAGCTCTTCCATCAAGAGTAGGCGGTCATTGGACTGGATTGCCGGCCAGTTGAGCTTCCATTTCATCAGGCGAATTCACAGGCATGAGACAGATGAAGCCCTGACAGACATAAGCAGTAGGCTGGTCGTTGAGCAATGGCCGATCCTGCAGCAACACAGGTGATCCGGGTACGGGTGGGTAGGCAGAAATTGCCGTTACCTGTCGGGGTCGATAATCTTTCCAGAGAGTTCTCAGGAGTGCCTGGGTTCGGGCATCATCAAGACCACCGACGATCGCGACCTCCCGAGTGGGTCCAACAGCAAAATCGGCTGCGGATAGCCACTGTGCAAAGGAGGTTGGGTACCGCAATATAGCATTTTGTACAGACGCCAGCATAGCCTCCGCAGTATCGCGCCATTTGCTGCGATCTCCATAGGTTGCCAGCTGAAGCAGGACTGTAGCAGCAAGCGCATTCCCGGAGGGAGTGGCATTATCCTGGATGTCTTTTGGGCGAACCAGTAACGCCTCATGGTCGTCGCGGGTATCGAAAAAACCTCCGTTCGGGTCAGTAAAACGCGCGACCATTTGATCTGCCAATATCAAAGCGGTCGTATACCATTCCCGGTTGGGATCGGATTGATAAAGTGCCAGGAGCGCCAGGGTGAGACCAGCATAATCCTCCAGATAAGCATTATGTTTTGCATGTCCTTCACGCCATGAGCGCAATAGGCGATCTGTCACGTATAGATTATCCAGTAGGAACCGGGCATTCCGGATCGCAGCCTCCAAATAATCTTTTCTTCCCAGGTAGCGACCTGCTTCGGCGAATGCCGATAGCGCTAAGGCATTCCACATGACCAGGACCTTATCATCTGTGCCGGGCCGGACGCGCGTGTTTCTTCTCTTCAGGAGTTTGGAATGACACTCGCCTAGTTTCGTGTGGGGAGTTTCGGGATCTAACTTGAAATGGGCTGCCAGCGTAGAATCATCCAGGGCACGCTGTAAGATCGTTTTTCCTTCCCAATTACCCTGCGATGTAATTCCATAAGCCGCATTGAAGAAGTCAAAGTCCGGACCGAGGATGCTTTGAATCTCATCCTGGGTCCAAACATAAAACTTGCCCTCTTCACCTTCTGAATCGGCATCCAGGCTGCTGTAGAACCCTCCGTCGGGATCGGCCATTTCACGCAGAAGAAAATCCAGCGTCTCCTCACACACCCAACGATATCTTTTCTCCCCAGTCACGAGGTAGGCATGCAGGTATACGGATGCAAGCTGAGCATTGTCATATAACATTTTTTCAAAATGCGGTGTTCTCCAGAAGTTATCGACGCTATAGCGTGCAAATCCGCCGCCTACTGCATCATACATGCCGCCGCGTGACATTGCATTCAGCACATGCACCGAGGCTTTTAGGGCTTGTTCATGTTGGGGAGAATCTGCTAATGCTCGTCGAAGCAGAAATTCGATTGTCATGGGTTGGGGAAACTTTGGAGCAGATCCCCAGCCGCCATAGCCCCAATCATATGATTCAATCAAAGCTTTTACCGCTGCCTCGAGATCACTTTGTGTAAAAGTCGTATCGCCTGTTTGAGCGCTGCTCAGCGCCTGCTGCAAATGACTCGCGACCTGTGCACTCACGCGTGTGATTTCATCGGTCTCCTCGTTCCAGGCTCGTGCAATACCTGTCAAAACATCCTTGAAGGCGGGCATGTTAGAACGCTGGACCGGCGGAAAGTATGTACCGGCATAAAAGGGCTTAAGATCAGGCGTCAAAAAAACTGACATTGGCCAGCCGCCTGAGCCAGTCATAGCAACCGTCGCTTGCATGTAAATGGCATCGAGATCAGGTCGCTCTTCGCGGTCAACTTTGATGTTGACGAAGTGTTCATTCATAAGGGTGGCCGTTTCCTGATCTTCAAACGATTCATGTGCCATGACGTGACACCAGTGGCAGGCCGCGTATCCGATGCTAAGGAAGATGGGTTTATTTTCAGCGCGAGCTTTTGATAGAGCTTCTTCGCCCCAGGGATACCAGTCCACCGGATTATTTGCATGTTGCAGTAAGTATGGGGAATTCTCACCGTTCAGATGGTTAGGCATAAGTTACCTTTAAAGGAATTCTTAAGGATCAATTCCAGGATTATAGCCTAAGCCACGGGCACTTACGCTGCAATTGTGCGTTTGGAATTATGCTCCATAGCTCGTTGTAAACAATCATTTACGCCGGGATAGGCGCGCAGTATGTTGAGTCATTTGTTTTCTGGCAAAAAATGAGGCTGTAAACGGTGATGTTCTGCTACTGATAATCAGGATAAATGACCAAAGACATCCTAAATAGAAGGGGTTTAGAATGAACTCATGAAACCATTCCAGCTTATCTTTGCTTACACGCGAAAATATAAACTGCCTCTGATCGTCACTGCCATCAGTATGCTGGCTTTAGTGGGGGTGCAGCTTCTGATCCCGTGGGTGGTCAAACTTCTGGTTTCCGCCATCACGTCACCG